>JBGOYO010000063.1:0-10293 GCA_041479715.1 Anaerolineae bacterium | reverse complement strand
TGCATATCGGGACTGGTTTCAGAAACGCCAAGCAACCCTGACTGAAAATTAACCATTTCATTGAATTTTTTCGCGGTGACATTTTCGGTACGCGCCAGATACCAGACCAGGCCGGGATCGAGATCGCCGGAGCGCGTGCTCATTGGGATGCCCCCGGTCGGTGTGAGCCCCATACTGGTATCCATAGATTTACCTTTATAGACCGCAGCCAGGCTGGCGCCGTTGCCAAGGTGAGCGAGAATGACTCGGCCTCGTGCCGCTTGTGGTCCAGCTACGCGCCTCAGCTCCTCCATCAAAAACGCATACGATAATCCATGAAACCCGTACCGTCGCACACCCTGTGCTTCATAGAGACGCGGGATCGGAAACATCTGTGCTACGCGCGGCAGATTGTGATGAAAGGCTGTATCGAAACACGCCACTTGCACCAGATCGGGAAACCGACGATGAAATGCCTCGGTCAGCAGGATCTCCTCCGGTAGATGTTCGGGATCGAAAGGCTGAAGCTGGTGTAACTCCTCTACCATTTCCGTGGTGATGCGCTGTGGTTCGCTGTATTTTGGTCCGCCATGCACCACGCGATGCCCTACCGCAGTCAACTCCCCACGCTGAAATCGCTCCTCAATCCAATCCATCAGCAACCCAACTGCCGCCGTGTGGTTTGGTGCAGTCACCAACCGGGTAAAGCTGTCAGCATTGGTCATGCCTTTAACCTCAAAGGTAGCATCCGGCAGTCCAATCCGCTCAATACTGCCTGTCAGATTTCGCCGTAATGTATTATCGGCATAGAATAGGGCAAACTTGATGCTCGAAGAGCCGCCATTGATGGTCAGGATACATGCTTTATCTTGTTTCACCGATGAAACCTCCATTATTCAACCATTCAACAACTTCCACAAAGGGTGCACAGAGCGACGATTCCAAGATCGAATCAGCGCTGCCAGAGAATCCGAGCAAATTCCAATGGGATTGCAACATCGTTATGCTGAGGTATGACGCGTGCTGTATAGTCTGTGGCTGGGCGTGTTGTGGGCACCTGCGCGCTGTAGACATAACCGTCTGCCTCGGTCAATGGCTCACCGCGCCTCATCTCTAGCTGTTCCGGCTCACCACCGTTCAATCCGTCGGCGTAAAGCTCCACCCGCACACAACTGGGGTCAAGGCTGCCGAGATAAACCTCAACTTGGAATACGTACTTCCCTTCATCAGTCACAACTTTCACTTCGCCGAAACATTGCGTATCCCATTTCTGTTCAAGATTGTGTTGCCAATTGACTATCTGCGCGCCCACTGATCCTTTATCAGCCGCGCGCTCTCGGTAGGCAGCAGCAGCTGGGAGGTAATGTCCTTCGGTGTACTCGCGTACAGAGCGGTTGGCGGAAAACTGGGTCGTCAACCGCGCCATACTTTCACGCATCCGCTTCACCCAGGCAGTGGGAATCCCCTGCTCATTGCGGGTATAAAACTCGGGGATCACCTCGCGTTCGAGCAGATCATAGAGCGCTGCTGCTTCGGCAGCATCCCAGACTGGATCGTCGCCATGTTCCTGGCCATCCCCCAACGCCCAACCCACCTCAGGCGTATAGGCTTCCGCCCACCAGCCATCCAGCTCTGAGAGATTGATGCCGCCATTGACGAGCACTTTCATACCGCTCGTTCCACAGGCCTCCCAGGGCCGCCGTGGCGTGTTGATCCAGACATCTACTCCCTGCACCAGGTGTTCGGTCAAAAGCATATCATAGTCACTGAGGAAGATTACGTGGAGGCGCACTTCAGGGCGTCGAATAAAATGGATCCATTCCCGAATCAAGTCTTGCCCCACCTGGTCCGCCGGATGGGCTTTCCCGGCAAGGATGAGCTGAACTGGGCGCTGGGGATTGCTCAACAGGCGCAGCAGCCTGTCCGGGTCGTGCAGCAGCAGGTTCGGTCGCTTGTACGACGCGAAGCGACGGGCGAAGCCCAGGGTCAGTGCATTTGGATCGAACAGATGCTTTGCCTCATCAACTTCCTCGGGTGACCCGCCTGAAGCGGTCAGCTGCAGGGACAATTGCTCGCGAGCGTACTCAATGAAAGACGTACTGGCAGCGGTGCGAAATTTCCAGAACTTGACGTCTGATACGCGGCGAATATCCTGATCCAGGGATTCTGCTGTCCCCAGCCAGCGGTCTTTTCCACAAGCCTCCGTCCAAAGATCATCAGCTGCTGCCGAGTCCCAACTCGGAGTGTGAACTCCATTGGTCACGTATCCAACCGGAACTTGTTCTTGCGGCCAGTGCGGAAAGAGAGGCTCAAATAGCTGGCGGCTCACCTTTCCATGCAAGCGACTAACGCCATTGACCGCCCCACTCCCATGGATCGCCAGATACGCCATGTTGAAACTTTCCGATGAATTGTCTGGGTTCTGCCGACCCAGAGCCAGCAAATCATATAGGGTGATTCCTAGCTTCTGAACAGCGTAGCCCCCGAGGTATTGCTCGATAAGGGCAGGATCGAAGCGGTCAAAACCGGCGGCAACTGCCGTGTGGGTGGTGAAGAGGTTTCCCGCTCGCGTAACGGCCAGTGCCACTTCGAAGGGCTGCCCCGTCTCTTCAATGAAGCTGAGTGAACGTTCCAACACGGCGAAAGCCGCATGCCCCTCATTCAGATGACAGACTTCGGGTTGAATGCCAAGTGCGCGAAGCAGCCGCCATCCGCCAATCCCAAGGAGTAGTTCTTGTTTGAGGCGCAGTTCCGGTCCTCCTCCATACAGCTCGCTGGTAATTCCTCGGTGAACAGGGAAGTTCGCTGCATCATTGCTGTCCAGCAGGTAAAGTTTCACTCTGCCAACCTGGACCTGCCAGGCACGCAGCCATACCGAGTAACCGGGCAAGGCAACCTCCAACCGCAACCACTCCCCGTTCGGTTGGCGCAGCGGCGTAATCGGAAGTTGTCCGGGATCGTTATACGGATAGAGTGCTTGTTGCCCGCCGTCTTTATCGATTACCTGCCGAAAATAGCCTTGCTGGTAGAGAAGCCCTACGCCGATCACCGGCACACCTAGATCGCTGGCAGATTTGAGCTGATCTCCGGCTACATTGCCAAGCCCGCCCGAATAAATGGGGAGTGCTTCGCTCAGCATGAATTCCATACTGAAATAAGCGACACAGGTCAGGGGCGTTTTCGGGTAGGTTTGCTGAAACCAGGCAGGCGCCTCTGCCGCTTGACGTTTGCCTTGTACGAGCTCATCGACGCGCTTGCGGAAAATGGGATCGGCAGATACACGCTCGATCTGGTTCCGCGAGACCGTCTGCAAGACAACCCAAGGGTTGTGAGTGAGCTCCCACAATGCGGGATCAAGCTGTCGCCAAACATCGTCAGCACCATGGTCCCACGACCAACGCATATCCAAGGCCAGCTCAGCCAGCGAATCGAATCCCTCAACTTCCATTGGTAAAAGGTTGTAGATTGGGTGGATGGCACGGGTTTGTTTGCTCATGTTCATTCCTTTTATTTAATATATATCGGTCTGTACAGACGGTTCTTGACTATCCCTAATTGGATATAACCTAAATATTAGCATTCTTCCCCCGAGAGTAGAAATACTTCTTGGTTATCTCAGTAGCCACCACGTAGATTATCGTTAGCCCAAGCATTGTCAGCAGGATTGGTACGGGCAATGGGACAAAACCAAACACCGAGATGAACGGTAGATACGGTATTACGAGGGTAATTCCTATAAAGACCAATGTAACCACCAGCAAAAGTTTACCCGGGCGGCTGTGGAAGAATACATGGCGCGTGCGTATAACAAGCACGATGACCAGCTCCGTCAATAATGATTCGATAAACCAGCCGGTTCGGAACACCTCCGCCGAAGCATGGAATAGAAACAGTAATGTCCCGAAGGTCAGGAAGTCGAAGATCGAACTCACCAGACCGAAGAGAACCATGTAGTCGCGGATGAACTTGGTGTTCCAACGGTGTGGCTTCTCCACCATTTCTGGGTCCACATTGTCGCTGGCGATAGTGGTGGAAGGGATGTCGGAAAGGAAATTTTCGAGCAGGACTTGCGGCGCTAGTAAGGGCAGAAAGGGTAATAATAACGAGGCACCGGCCATACTAAACATGTTGCCGAAGTTGCCGCTGATGGCGGTGAGGATATACTTGAGTGTGTTGGCAAAGGTCACGCGGCCCTCGTCAATACCCTGTCGCAGTATGTCTAAATCTTGCTTGAGCAGCACAAAGTCGGCTGCCTCTTTGGCTACATCTACCGCAGTGTCCACTGAGAGTCCCACATCCGCAGCGTGAAGCGCCGGTGCGTCATTGATGCCATCACCCATATAACCAACCACATGCCCTGTCTTCCGCAGGGCGAGGATGATTCGCTCCTTTTGGTTGGGGTCCACCTCAGCGAATATGGTCGTCTTCTCGGCCATATGCCAGAGGGCCTCGTCATGCATGTCGTTCAGTGCACTTCCAGTCAGCACGTTGGTGAATGGTAGCTTTACTGCTTCTGCAACATGTCGAGCTACTAATTGGTTATCGCCGGTGATGATCTTGAGTTGCACCCCGCGCTTCGTCAAATCGATAATGACTTGTTCTACATCGGCTTTCGGCGGATCGAAAAAGAGCAGGAAACCGGCGAAGATGAGGTCACTTTCGTCGGTAATCGAATAAGCGCCAGACTTTATTTCTACACTTTTTGTCGCCACGCCCAGCACGCGATAGCCTTGGCCGCTCCAGTCGCTGTATCGTTGTTCAATTGCCGCATGCTTTGTATCGTCCAACGGAACGACTGCGTCTCCTGCCTGCATTTGTTTGCACAGGCTCAGAATGTTTTCCAATGCTCCTTTAGTGATCAGGGTGCGTTCGCCCTGGGCGTTAGCCGTCACCACACTCAGGCACTTACGCACGAAGTCATAGGGGATCTCATCCACCTTTTGTTCGGAGCTAATGTTTACCCCCGCTTTTTCAGCATAGGTGTTAACGGCCTCATCCAGCGGATTATTTAACCCGGTCTGGAAGTGCGAGTTGAGGTAGGTATTGCGGAGTACGGTTGTGGAGGGTTGTCCTTCAGGATCGAGTGCTGCATTGAGTTGGACAACACCTTCGGTGAGGGTACCAGTCTTATCGGTGCATAGGACGTCCATGCTGCCGAGGTTCTCAATTGCGTTTAAGCGGCGTACGATCACGCCGCGTTTGGCCATTTGCTGTGCACCGTGAGAGAGGGTGATACTTATAATGGCAGGCAAGAGTTCGGGGGTTAAACCAACCGCCAGAGCGAGTGCAAAGAGCAGTGAGTCGATAGGTGGCTTGGCCAGGAAAATGTTGATGGCCAGGACGATGACCACGATCACCACCATGACCATTGTCATTAGGTAACCGAAATGTTGGATGCCGCGTTCAAACTCGGTCTCTGGTGGACGCAGGGTTAGCCGGTCGGCAATCTGTCCGAATTGTGTGGCTTTGCCAGTCTGCATGATCAACACCTGAGCCGTACCACTACCCACACTCGTGCCCATGAAGACACAATTGGTACGACCCGCCAAGCTGGCATTCGCTTGGACAGGCGCCGGCTGCTTCTCCACCGGGAAGGTTTCGCCGGTGAGAACGGCCTGGTTGACAAAAAAGTCATTTGCCTCCAGCACAATGCCGTCTGCCGGTATCAGACTGCCCGCGGAAAGCACCACCACATCGCCTGGTACTACTTGTTCGGAGGGCAGCATCTGCGGCTGGCCACCACGCAGCACGCTGGATTTGACTGTGACTTGTGAGCGTAATTTCTCGACGGCGTTGGTGGCGGAGTACTCCTGCACAAAGCCAAGGATAGTACTGCCAAGCACAATGACAAGGATAATGCTGGCATCTACCCACTCGCCCAAGAAGCCGGAGACAATTGCGGCAAAGATGAGGATGAGAACGAGCGGGCTTTTGAATTGGCGCAGCAGCAAGCGAAACGCGGTTGCGTGTTGCTGTGCCCTGATTGTGTTTGGCCCATATTGCTTCAGACGTTGCTCAGCATCTGCAGGTTGGAGACCGTTCTTATCTGCATGCATTGCAGTGAGCAGTTGCTCGGGTGCGAGGCTCCAATAATCGGCTGGAGTTGCCTGGGTATTCGGTTGCCCCGTTTTAGGAGGTAATTTGTTCATATGGTATGCCTCGTTTCGAAATCGGATCGATAAATTCTATCTTTGACATAATCCCCAGGCGCTATGAGGACGCCGACAATGTATCACTGACAATCAACTGGGCTTCCTCCAGAATGCGGTGTAAATGTTCCGCTCCTTGGAAGCTTTCAGCATAAATCTTGTAGATATTCTCGGTTCCTGATGGACGTGCCGCGAACCATCCGCTCTCCGACACTACTTTCAATCCTCCAATCGAGGCGCCGTTGCCAGGCGCGGTGGTGAGGATCGCCTGGATTTTTTCACCGGCCAGGTCTTTGATCTTGACCTGCGCCGGTGAGAGCTTCTCCAGCATCGCCTTTTGTTCTGGAGTGGCTGCTGCCTCAACGCGTTCGTAGACCGGCTCGCCAAACTCGCGCGTCAGCTCGGAGTAGATTTCGCCAGGATCGCGCCCCATCCGGGCAGTGATCTCGGCTGCAAGCAAGGCTGGGATCATTCCGTCCTTGTCCGTAGTCCAAACGCTACCATCCAGGCGGACGAATGACGCACCGGCACTCTCTTCACCCCCGAAGCCGAGAGAGCCGTCGAGCAGTCCCTCCACAAACCACTTGAAACCAACAGGTACCTCATAGAGCCTACGGTTAAGCTTTGCAGCCACACGATCAATCATCTGGCTGCTTACCAGCGTCTTTCCAACCGCGGCTGCTTTGCTCCATTTGGGTCGATGCTGGAAGAGGTAATAAATGGCCACCGAAAGATAATGATTGGGTGGTAACAACCCCGCACTTCGGGTGACAATCCCGTGCCGGTCATGGTCCGTGTCGCATGCCCAGGCAATCTCAAAGCGATCCTTGATATCGATCAGCCTCTGCATCGCATAGGGTGAGGAGGGGTCCATGCGGATCTGACCGTCCCAATCCACCGTCATGAAACGGAAGGTCGGATCAACAGCCCGGTTGACGACCGTGAGATTCAACCCGTAGCGCTCGGCGATCGGCTCCCAGTAATGAACACCAGCACCACCTAGCGGATCGACCCCCATGCTGATCTTTGCCTTGCGAATAGGTTCCATATCCACCACATTTACCAGCTCATCGATGTAGGCATTGAGGTAATCGTAGCGGTGAGTTGTGGATGCACCCAGGGCTTTCTGTAATGGGATTCTCTTCACGCCCTTCAGCCCGCTTTCCAGAAACTCATTTGCCTTCGTTTCGATCCAGCCGGTGATGCTTTCCTCTGCGGGGCCACCGTTGGGTGGGTTGTATTTAAATCCACCGTCATGAGGCGGATTATGGGAAGGCGTGATCACGATTCCGTCGGCAAGACCGGTCTTGCGTCCGTGGTTGTATGTAAGAATGGCGAGTGAAATGGCCGGGGTCGGAGTATATTCATCCTTCTCTGCAAGCATGACTTCCACTCTGTTTGCAGCCAGCACTTCCAACGCGCTGGCAAGCGATGGCACCGAGAGCGCATGCGTATCCATGCCGAGAAAGAGCGGGCCATCGATGTGCTTCTGTGCTCGATACTGGCAAATAGCCTGACTGATGGCAAGGATGTGCCATTCGTTATAAGCCTTTTCGAACGCCGAACCGCGATGCCCGGAGGTACCGAACAAAACCCGTTGCTCTACCACTGAAGGATCAGGTATCTCCATATAATAAGCGGTGACGAGTTTGGGCACGTCCACCAGCGTGGCTGGATCGGCTGGCTTTCCTGCAAGGGGGCTGATTTCCATAAGTTCCTCCGCTTTTACGGCGTTTACCCTTTATAAATGCGGATCATATTATCCAGGACGTTTAATGACGAACTTTCTTTCGCTTCGACAAACTCGCCAGGACGATATATTGGTATTTCAAGCATCCTTGATGTAATCATTTTGGATCCGTATAAGAATTATTTATTTTTCTGTGTCTTTTTGTCAAATACCAATGCTTTCTCAGCTGGGTGGACTTCCTTGGCAATCCCGACTGTTTTCGTCGGAGGTTGAGTGGTGATGAGCACAGGACTTAAATGCTGGATATCATTCACCGCCAAAAGTTCCGCTCGATTGCCTTCCACACTGAATCGTGTTAAAGAACAATTGCTGACGGTTGTGCGCCACCAACGCCAGCGTTTTTCAGGTAGATACCAGGACAATGCCGCCGAAATCACACCCGCATGAGCGATCACAGCGACACGTTGATTGGGATGCCTGGTTAAGATATCCAATAACACTGCTGAAACGCGTCCCTCGATGGGCCATCGAATAGGTCCACCTGCACGCGTATCCAGATAATCTTCTACAGGATCAGTGATCGAAAGAATCTCCAAAATCACCAACGCAGGCAGCTCGGTCAACTTCAATTCCTGTATACCAATTCGCAATTCCGCGTTTTGTCCGATGATTGCACCGATGATGTGTGCAGTCTCCTGCGTGCGGCGAAGAGGGCTCGAGTAAAAACCATCGATGTGATTTTGTGGAACATTAAAGTATTGACCAGTCTGTGCTGCTTGTTCCTGCCCTAGTGAGGTCAAGGGTGCATGAAAGTAATCTCCGTGTACGCGCACAGCATTACCGTGCCGGATGAGAATTAGTTCTGTCGCCATTAATCGAACCTCATAACGACTCAGACCCCATTGCATCGGTTCTTGAAATCAGTGAAATAACAGCCTGAACCATCGCCAGAATTCCCATAGATGATGATTACTTGGAAACTGGGGAAACAGGTGCAGGTAAATCCTGGGTGGTCTTTTCCGGCGGTTTTTCCGCGCCTGTACCTGGTTCAGGGGCAATCACCCGCAGAGCACGGGGGAGCACCTTTATCCGAGCCGTACCCTTTCCCAAGATGATGCCTTCCGCCGCCACATCAAGCTTTGGAGAGGTTTTTACCTTTATTTTTCGCGCCCGATAACGTTGGATGGTTCTATCAGGAGTTGAACTCTCGTGGGCAGACTTGGCGAAATAACTGAGCAACTCAGCCTTACTGAAATTCGGGTAAACAGCAATGTCCAGGAGCCCATCGTCCATAGAGGCATCGGGTGCGACCAGGTTTTTTAATCCAATAATCGGAGTATTTGCTATGGTCACCAACATGGTTTCAACTTCGATTTTGCTTTCGTCATCCAGGGTTAGAAAAACTGTTGGTTTTGAATCATATTTTAAGAAGGTCATCATTGCTTTCTTAATCCCCGAGTACTTACCTTCAGGCACTTCTGATATCATGGGAAAGAGAGTCGCTGTGAGTCCGATGGTGGAAACCATGAAGAAATAGAACTTTTTCGTTTTCTTGGTACTTATCTGGCCTAAATCCAGCCTTCGTGTGTGACCGGTGGCGATTAAAGCACAGGCTTCTTTCAGGTCATCAGGGATACCCAGACTACCAGCAATATCATTTTCGGTGCCTGCGGCGATAATTCCCAGCTTCACCTTCGAGCCCGCTATCCCACGAATTACTGTCCCAAGTGTGCCATCCCCGCCCATGGCGATCACGACATCGTAGCCATCTTTAACGGCTTCCCTTGCAATCGGGATAGCTTCTCTCTTAGGATGAGCAAGAGCTACATCGACCTTTAGTCCGTACTCCAATAAATAGTGCGTAACTTCCTCGATCCGTGAACCTGCTTCCAGCACATTCCCGGCGCCTGGGTTGGCAATTAATTTGACCCGGATAGGTTTATTATTCTTTGCCATTTCTGTTTCTCCTTTTGCCCATCTAACACCTCATTTTACTATGAGGGAGTAGCAATACTTTTATTGCTTCTGAGGTTTAGCAGGTGCGACAGGCTGGTGAACGAAAAAGCGCTTCTTACCCCAGAGATAAAATTGTATGATAACTACCAGAGTCAGGCTGCCAAGCAAATAAGACCCCAGTACGTCACTGGGCCAGTGTTCGCCAAGATAAATGCGCGAGACACCGACCAAGACTATCAGGATGCCAAAGAACACTAGTAGAAGGCTGCGTTTTAAAGATGGCTTCAGCAATGTGAAAGCCAGGAACCAAATAAAACCAAAAAAACCCAAGTAGAACATCACGTGCCCGCTCGGGAAACTGTAACTCGGAAGTTTTGCAAATACATTCACCAGGTTCGGCGTAGGACGTGGACGCTGAACCAGATCCTTCACCAACACATTGATCCCCGTGGTAAAGAGCGCAGCGATGAGCGCCATTACAGCTTCCCAATGCAAGCCAAAGGCGTAAATCAACAGAAT
>JBGOYO010000062.1:0-10376 GCA_041479715.1 Anaerolineae bacterium | reverse complement strand
AGCTTTCCTGCTGCCTGGCTAAGGCTTAAATCCGGCAGTATTTGGCCATCTGCGCTATTACACGGTAGCCAAAATGTATTTATGCTGTACGTGTTCAATGTTCTCACCACTGATTCGGGTAATACCTGGCGATTGTTAGGTGAGTATGGTGCCCTGACAGCTGTCGTGGGTTTACTTCTCGCTATCCTCTTCTGGAGTATCCAGACCCGGCTCGCTGCAACGGGTAAAACCAGTGTTAAGGAGAATATAGTTGAAAGCCCCCAAATATCGGCATCATCCGAAGAAGGAATTCGTGCGCTTTGAGAATTGCGCCCTGCGTGATTGTGTACAGATTTAGTATTGACGAACTATTAGGAGCAATTATGGAGTATCAAATTATCGTGAGGGGCAGGCTTGATAAGAGCTGGTCAGAATGGCTAGATGGTGCGAGTGTCGCTTCTGAGTTCGATGAAAATGGCGTGATGATCACCAGATTAACCGTGCAAGCGACCGACCAGCCCGCCTTGTTTGGCATCCTGAACCGCATCCGGGATATGAATCTCCTCCCCATCTCGGTTGAGCGGATTGACACAGAGAAATGAGTAACTACATAAGCAGGATAGCAAAACTTTACCAAGAATAAGGAGTGATCAGATATGATAAATACCAGTGATTTGGTAATCGAAACCCACCAGCTTAGCAAGGCCTACAAAAACGTGCAGGCGCTTAAGTCGCTGGACCTGAAAGTGGCACAGCATTCGATCTTCGGCTTTCTAGGCCCCAACGGCGCTGGAAAAA
The DNA here is from genome assembly GCA_041479715.1 of Anaerolineae bacterium. Taxonomy (GTDB): domain Bacteria; phylum Chloroflexota; class Anaerolineae; order Anaerolineales; family UBA4823; genus FEB-25. The sequence continues at coordinate 9,599 of JBGOYO010000062.1, read as the reverse complement.
CCACAACCATAAAGTTACTGTTAGGGCTGGCTCGACCGACCAGCGGGACGGGATCCATCTTTGGACATGACATTCAAAGCCAAAGTGTGGAGATCCGTCAGCGCGTGGGGTACCTGGCGCAGGATCCTCGCTATTACGAAAGCATGACCGCACGCGATATATTGCGCTTCACCCTGGGTTTTTTCTTTAAAGGGCCGAAAAACAAAATCGAGGAACGGATAGAAGAAACCATCGAGCTGGTGGGGCTGAAAGATAAAGCCGATCGACCCATCCGCGGTTTTTCGGGTGGGGAGAGACAGCGCCTGGGAATAGCTCAAGCCCAGGTAAATTACCCCGACCTGCTCATCCTGGATGAACCCGCTGCCAGCCTAGACCCGATGGGAAGGCATGATGTCTTGGAAGTGATGGAACGGTTGCGGAAGTACACCACCATCTTTTATTCAACCCACATCCTGGACGATGTGCAGCGGGTCAGTGACACGGTTTGTATTCTCAACCGTGGGGAATTGATCGCGGAAGCGCCTATTCAAGAATTGCTGGCAGGTTCTGGGAGCGTGATGTTCCGCCTACAAACCCGCGGTGATATCCAGCAAATCCGACCCCTGATCACCGGTCAGCCCTGGGTCACAGCCGTGCAGGTTGAGCAATCTGACGGGCGGGCGGATTGGCAGATCAGTGTCAGTAACCTTACAACAGCTGAAGACCAATTACTGGCTTTAGCCATGTCAACGCCGGGAGTTAAAGTGACCGGCTTTGGCCAATCAAAATTTGATTTGGAAGAAGTATTCATGAATCTAGTTGGAGGGTACAGCCATGGCAAGCAATAACGAGTTTCAATTAGTTGGAAATCAGGGACACAGGCAGGGATTTACAAATCTCCTCAGTAAAGAAAACCGCCTATGGTGGCGGACCAGCCGCTGGTGGATCCAGACTCTCATCTGGCTCGCAATCGGTAATGGGATCCTGCTCATGGTCATCGGGATTGCCCCCAAGATGGAAAACCCGCCGGGTCAGGCCTCGAATGCCCAATCCGCTCAAGGTTCAGGTCAGTCTGAAGCGTCCCAGCAATCCCTGGATGTCCTTGGTCTGACTGTTTTCCTGAAAATCGCAGGCATCGCCACTGCTATAGGCGTAGCTGTTCTCGCTCAAGACACTTTGATTGGTGAAAAACAGTCCGGTACGGCTGCCTGGGTGTTGTCCAAACCGGTCTCACGCAGCGCATTCATTCTGTCCAAAGTGATTTCCTACTCCCTTGGAATCCTGATAACGATGGTGATTGTGCCAGGAAGTATAGCTTATCTACTTATCTACCTGATTGCAGGGAAAGCCTTTCCCGTACTCCCATATGCGGGAGCCCTAGGGATGTTCTTCGTGAGCCTGGTGTTTTGGCTCACACTGGCAATCATGCTGAGTGCGTTGTCTAATCTGCGTGGTATGGCGATTGGAATACCGCTGTTCCTGATCCTGGGTTTTGAGCTATTTGTGATGGCTGTTCCTTGGACTGCAGATTTCATGCCCTGGAGCCTGACGACGGTTGTCAGCGCTTCTCGACCAGCAATGGCTGTATCCCTGGTGCTCGGCCAACCCATACCAACTCTGATGCCGCTTATCGGCAGCCTGGTTGGGTGCCTGATCTTCACGACAATCGCGATCTGGCGGTTCCAAAAAGAGGAATTCTAATGCGCTGGTTTCAGCTTGCTTGTCAGGTGGAGTGGACCGCGATGAAATGGGTGCAATATATGCTGGGATAAACCAATATTCGATAAGCTGTTTCAACCATCCCAAGACCCCCGGCAGCAGCTGCAGGCGCCCATGGATCAGCTCTCGAAAAAGCCCCTCTTTGCGGTCACTGACCATCTCAACAAAATCCACTTCCGGCGGTTTCCCCAGCAGAATGGTCAGGATCCCAGTATTATTCATCCCAAAGGTTAAGCGGAATTTTTCGCGGTCGAACGGGATGGACAGTGCAGTCAGCGTCTCCAGCCAGGATTGGTAATGCAGCTCACCACTGTCCACCAGCACGCCATCCATATCCCACAGGACGGCGTGTTTATTGGCCATACTCCTCTAGATAGCGGCGATGGGCGCGGGCTACTTCCTCGGGTGGGATCTCCTCCGGCTGACCGAGCTGCAGGGCATAATAGACCGTGCGCGCCACATCCTCCACCATTACCGCCGCTTTGACCGCCGCCTCAGCCGTCCGACCGACGGTGAACACACCGTGGTTTTTCATCAGGATGGCCGGGCTGGACCCAATCGAACGCAGGATCTCCTGACCGATCTCGTCTCCGCCAATTTTGGCATAAGCCCCGACGGGGATTGGGCCGCCGAACTCATCACAGATGGCAGTCAGCACAGCCGGGATGGGCTTGCCAGCTGCCGCCCAGGCGGTGGCAAAGGTCGAATGGGTATGCACCATGCCATTGACGTCTGCCCGGCGGCGATAGACATAAACGTGGGCGAACGTATCGGAGGAAGGTTTGTACTTCCCTTCTATCAGCTTACCGTATAGGTCCACCACGCACATGGCCTCGGGTGTTAAATCTTCATAGCGGATGCCGCTCGGCTTGATCACTACAAGGCCAGTCCCAGGGTCGCGGCCACTGATATTACCAGATGTCCACGCCACCAGGTTGTTGCGCAGCAGCTCGGCATGCAAGCGACATATTTCAGCGCGCAGCGCTTCAAGCGACATGCTTCACCTCGGCTTTAATCTTCTTGAGTGTTTTCATCACGTTGTTCTCGCCCCGTCCGAAATAATCGTGCAGGCGCAAGTATTCAGCAAAGAGTTTTTCGTAAACTGCCTGGTTATCTGCGATGGGTTTGTAGGTTTCATTTTTTAGATGTGCCATCATCTGGGCAGCCGCATAAATCGAATCATAGCCACCGGCAGGCTTTCCCGCCGCCACCGCGCCGAACATGGCGGACCCAAGTGCCGGCGTCTGTGTCGAGGCGGTGACTTTGATCTCGCAGCCGGTCACGTCGGCGTAGATCTGCATCAGTAATTTATTCTTCTCCGGCAGACCGCCGCAGGCGACGAGCTCATTAATCGGCACGCCATTATTTTGGAATGCATCCACGATGACGCGGGTACCATAGGCAGTAGCCTCAATCAGGGCGCGGTAGATTTCCTCCGGCCGTGTCGCCAGGGTGGCTCCTAATAGCAAGCCGGTCAGATCCACATCCACGAGCACCGAACGGTTGCCGTTCCACCAATCCAGGGCCAGCAAGCCTGATTCGCCTGGCTTCAGCCTGGCTGCTTTTTCTTCCAGCAGCTGGTGGATGTCTATGTCCCGTTCCTTCGCCTCGAGTGTGTAAGCTGCAGGCGTGCAGTTCTCCACGAACCAGGCAAAATGGTCACCAACACAGGATTGCCCGGCTTCATAACCGAAGAAGCCAGGGATAATGCCGTCTTCGACGTATCCACAAATACCGGGAACCATGTGTTCCTCATCGCCCAATACCATGTGGCAGATGCTGGTGCCCATGATCATCACCATGCGCCCAGGTCCGGTAACTGTGGCTGCCGGGACGGCCACGTGGGCGTCCACATTTGCGATTGCCACCGCTGTACCCGGCTTCAGTCCGGTCCATTGGGCTGCTTGAGGGGTCAACCCTCCGGCTCGGTTGCCGATGGGTTGGATAGTCCGCGACATTTTCTCGTCCACCACCTTCTCCAGCCGCGGGTCTAGCGTTGCAAAATAAGCCTCCTCCGGGAAGCCGTCGCGCTTGGACCAGATGGCCTTGTAACCCGCGGTGCACGAGTTGCGCGTTTCCACCCCGGTCAGCTGCCAGATGACCCAGTCCGTGGCTTCGAGCAATCGGTCAGCCGCCTGGTAAATCTCGGGGGCTTCATCCAAGATTTGTAGGACTTTAGAAAAGAACCACTCAGATGAAATCTTGCCGCCGTAGCGATCGAGCCACTTCAGGCCCATCCTGCGGGCTGTCGCGTTGATCTTGTCCGCTTCAGGTTGGGCGGCGTGGTGTTTCCATAACTTCACCCAGGCATGCGGCTGCTGACGGAATTCAGGCAGATCGCACAACGGTGTGCCATCCTGCTTCACCGGCAGCATGGTGCAGGCGGTGAAATCAATCCCCAATCCAATCACATCTTCCGGCCTCGCACCGGATTCCATAAGTACTGCCGGGATGGTGCTCTGTAAGGTGCGGATATAATCCTGCGGATCTTGCAATGCCCAATCCGGCTCGAGGCGGATGTCCTTCCCCGGGATGGGCAGCTTCTCGTCGATGACACTATGTGAGTAGGGGTAGACTGCCGTGGCAACTTCCCTACCATCAGCCACATCCACCAACACAGCCCGCCCCGATTCAGTGCCAAAGTCCACACCGATTGTATATTTCGCCATATGAGCCTCCCTTTATGGGGTGATAATGACTTTCAGTCCGTCTCGTCGCGACGCCACGGCAAAGGCTTCAACAGCTTGTTCAAGCGGGAACGTGTGTGTGATCAGCGAGCGGGCGTCCACTTTTCCACTCTCCACCAGGTGGATGGCGCGCGGGTAAGTGAACTTCATCCTGTGAACCAGCTTGATGGTGAGGCCCTTGTGCCGCGCAACCGAAGCTCTAAATGAGGTCAGGTCATCAGCCGGGATACCTACCAAAATCACCTTCCCACCCGGGCGGGCTGCCGCGACCGCCATTTCAACCGCCGTGTTTTCCCCGGCTGCCTCAAAGACCACATCCAACCCCTGCTTGTCAAGCTGTTCCATTTCCTGACCGCTGGAGCTGCCGTCTACCAAATAGGCTTCATCTGCTCCCAGGGTATGGGCTGCCGCCACGCGATGGGGAAGCACATCGGTGGCGAGAATTTTATCCGCACCAGCCAGGTGCGCCAACTGGACGATCAGCAGCCCGATCGGACCACAGCCAAACACACCCACCGACATGCCAACTTTCAGGTGGGCCAGGTCCACCGCATGGATGGCAATCCCCAGCGGTTCCAGCATCACCCCTTCCGCCTCCGACATCCGGTCGGGGATGGAGTATAGGCAGCGCCCTGGCCAGGCCAGCTGCTCGCGCAGTGCCCCGTCCTGGCTGCCGTGCCCGGCAAAAATGATATTTTTACATAAATTGGGGTCACCCCGCTTGCAGTACTCACAGGTTCCGCAGGGGATAGCTGGGTCGACCGCCACCCGCTCACCATCCTCCGTAAGGGCGGTGAACTCATGCCCAAGCACCAGCGGCTTCTCCAGGCGGGCGTCACCAATCCCCGCCTCATTGAGCCAGTGCAGGTCAGATCCGCAGATACCTACTGCTGTGACGCGTAACAACTTTTCCCCTTCACAGGGGACGGGGACAGGCTCTTCGTGCAGACGTAGATCACCAGGATTGTGCAATCGCAGGGTTATCATCGGCGCAACATATTCCCCATCAATCGTTCTCATTCCTTCACAGAATCATATCTGGCTAAAGACCTTTAGCCAGAAGGTAATAGATGTCATTCCACTTAAGTTCGTTCTTGAGCTCCGCCAGGTCGGTATCGTTGCCAATCACCAGGAATTCCATGCCTGCCATCTCAGCGAAATCTGCCAGGTGCTGCACGGTAACAGACTGGCTGAAACCGGTATGATGAGCCCCACCTGCCAGGATCCAGCCATGTGCTGCCACCTTGAGGCTGGGTCGAGGCACCCAGACCGCGCTCGCCACCGGCAGTTTCGAGAGGGGTTTCTCCGGTTGGATGACATCCACTTCATTAACAATCATCCGGAAGCGATTCCCCAAGTCGATCAGCGTGGCGTTGATCGCCGGGCCGCTGCTTACGTTGAACACCAGTCGCACCGGGTCAGCCTTGCCGCCGATTGATAGGGGATGGATTTCAAGGGAAGGTTTCTTAGCCGCGATCGACTCACATACTTCCAACATGTGGGCGCCCAACACCTTCGGGCTTTTACCGTTGAAGTCATAAGTATAGTCTTCCATAAAAGAAGTGCCGCCCGGCAGACCTGCACCCATCACTTTCATCGCCCTGACGAGCGCAGCCGTTTTCCAGTCGCCCTCGGCTCCGAACCCGTAGCCATCTGCCATCAGGCGCTGAACTGCCAGACCGGGCAGCTGCTGCAAGCCATGCAGGTCTTCGAAGGTGGTAGTGAAGGCGGTAAAGTGACCATCATTAAGGAATTTCCGCAGCCCCAATTCGATGCGGGCTGCTTCACGTAGCGCCTGGCGCTGACTGCCACCCTGTTGCAGCGCTTCTGCAACCGTATAACTGTCATTATATTCTGCCACCATTCGATCGATTTCCACTTCCTTTACAGCGCTGACGAATTTGACCAGCTCGCCGATGCCATAGCCATTCACCGAATACCCCAACCGGATCTGTGCTTCAACCTTATCCCCTTCGGTGACGGCCACCTCGCGCATGTTATCGCCGAAACGGGCAATCCGCGCTCCCTGGGCATCGTGCCAGGCGCAAGCGGCGCGCATCCAGGTTGCCATGCTGGAGAGCACGTCATCATCTTGCCAGTAGCCGACGATGACCTTCCGGTTCAGTCGCATCCGGCTACCGATGAATCCAAATTCCCTGTCGCCATGTGCCGACTGGTTGAGGTTCATAAAATCCATATCGATCTCAGACCAGGGCAGGTCGCGGTTGAATTGGGTATGTAAATGCACGAAGGGTTTTTGCAGGGCGCGTAAACCGGCAATCCACATTTTTGCCGGGGAGAAGGTGTGCATCCAGGTGATCAGTCCGATGCAGTTTTTGGCGTTGTTCGCCTTCCGGCACAGCTCGGTGATCGCATCCGGCGTCGTCACCACCGGCTTGAACACCACCTTCACCGGCAGCTTGCCCGATTGAGTCATCTGCAGGGCCATTTCCCGTGAATGCTGCGCCACCTTTTCGATCGTTTCTTCCCCATACAGGTGCTGGCTGCCAGCCACGAGCCATACATCGAATTCTTCAAAATTGATCATGTTGCCTCCAAAAATGACCCTGGGTTTCATCCAATTTGACACAAATAATTCAGTTGTTGCCCCGGTATATCCTAGTTGAGAATAGTACTTTCACGGACAACCAGTTCGGGCAAGAGTAAAACTGACTGTGTTTCTATTGGTTTGTTACAGTGGATGGCTTCAATCTGTTTGACTACTTCTTGTACCGCCCGGCATCCCAACTCATGATGGTTATGGTTGATGGTTGTCAAGGCAGGCCAAAAATATGCTGATTCAGCGAAGTTATCGAACCCGACCACTGCTAGTTTTTGGGGAATACTGATTCCGATACGGTTGGCGATGTGTAGTACTGCAAGCGCCATCTGGTCGTTGGCAACGAATACCGCGTCCATCTCAGGATAAGATTGCAGCAGCTGCTCAAATGCCGTTGCCCCACTGGCAGGGGACCAATTTCCTTTCGCCCATTGATTGTCCGAAACTTTAATGCCGGATTTTTCCAGGGTTTCTTGCCAGGCTTGTTTACGCTGGCGGGCTTCCCACCAATCCAACGGGCCCGAAATATGACCGATATGGGAGAAACCCTGTTCCAACAGGTGTCGAGTTGCCAGGACCCCTCCGGCATAATTATCAACCAGTACGATGGATACTCCCGCGCGAGGCTGCATGGTTAGAAAAACAACCGGTACGGGAACATTGATCAGAATCTCATCAACCCAACGGCGGTTCTCTCCTACTTCGGGTACAGCCCACACGATTCCATCCACGTGGTGCGAGAGCAATTTCTGTAGTAGGGGCTTTATCTCTTCAGTATCGAAGCGCGGGAGTTCTTCAAGCAGAAGAGCATACTTCAATTCCTCAGCCATGCTGGTAATACCGTTCAACGTGCGCGAAGGGCCAAAGAACTTCAATCCTGAAGTAACAACTCCGAGGGTAAAACTGCGCTGCTGGATCAGGCTGCGCGCCAGGGCGCTGGGCTGGTAATCCAATTCCTTGATTACAAGGTGAATACGCTGTCGTGTTTCCGGAGCAACATCAGGGCGGTCATTGATAACTCGCGAGACGGTCTGGGTGGAAACTCCGGCAGCCTTGGCCACCTGTTTGATGGTAGAGCGTTTATTTATATTCATTTGAGGCCTTTTTACATTGATATCTCGATAATTGTTATCGTTCCCGATATCGATAACATGATAACAAATCCACAATGATTTGTCAAGTGGTTGTTAGAAATGGGGTTGGAGATCAAGAAAACCATCAAAATCCGCTGAAAAACCGCGCTATCCTGGATAATTATATGTATAAACCCATGTTTTGGACAGGTTAATCGCGCCAAATATCACTTCCCTCTTGACAAGCTACGTCTTTTTTGCTAATATATCAATGCCAATTGTGAACGATAACGGGAACGATAGCGGGAACGTTGACGGAAACTTAAACGGATGTGAATATAGCCGATGCATATTATTATAAAAGCAATAATTTCAAGCGCATCCACCAAGAAAGGAGAGTGAAGCTGTAATCATTTATGACATCGATCGTAATTCTCGACTTCAGCAGGAAGGTCACGGTGGCACGAACACCGTACAGAATCGAAAAGCAATCTTCCCAGGAAGACGCTTCGCATAAAATTCACATAACCAACCTATAAGGAGAGAACTAGATGAAAGTCACAAAGATTTTAGGTATCGTATTAGTAGTGATCTTTATTTTGGTCGCAGCAGGATGTGGAACGGCCAAAACCGCTGTGCCCACCACGGTTGCCGCTACAACGGCTCCGAAAGCTTTTGGTGCGGCCTCCTGCGCCCCCAATTGTACCTATAAAGACATGGTAATGTGCTTCCCTCAGCTCGGTGCGGAAAGCGACTGGCGAACGGCCGATACCGCTTCGTTCAAGGATGAAGCCGCGAAGGATGGCTTCCAATTGGTATTTTCCGATGCCCAGCAAAAGCAGGAAAATCAGATCTCAGCCATACGCGCCTGCATCCAGCAGGGTGTAAGCTTAATTGCGCTACCTCCAGTGGTTGAAGATGGTTGGGACGCTGTTTTGACAGAAGCCAATAATGCCGGTATCCCCGTCATCATCGTGGACCGCTCTGTCAGCGCCGATCCGTCATTGTACGCCTCTCACATTGGTTCCGACATGGAATTGGAAGGCAAGCGCGCCGCTGCAGAGTTCAATAAACTCCTGCCCAATGGCGGTTCAATCCTTGAGGTCTCCGGAACCACTGGCTCCGGTGCAGCTGTCGGCCGCGCAAAAGGCTTCCGTGAAGCCCTCAATTCCAACATCAAGATCCTGGATTCCCAGACCGGTAACTTCACCCGCGCGGAAGCTCTTCCCGTGGTACAGGCTTTCCTGCAGAAATACAAAGCCGGTACTGATTTCCAGGGGATTTTCTTCCACAATGACGATATGGGAATCGGTGGTATCGAAGCCTTGAAGGCAGCCGGTATCAAGCCGGGCGATCTCCAGGTTGTATCTGTGGACGGCACGCGTGGTGGCTTCCAGGCTATGGTCGACGGATGGTTCCAGGCTGATGTTGAATGCAATCCACTGCTGGGACCGCAAGTTGCGGCTATGGCTTTGAAACTCATGAACGGCCAGCCGATTGACAAGAACGTGCTCACTGACGAAACGGTCTATTACCCAGACAACGCCGCTCAATTGTTGCCGACTCGTAAGTACTAAAGCT
>JBGOYO010000061.1:0-10537 GCA_041479715.1 Anaerolineae bacterium | reverse complement strand
TCTACTGTGGGCGCGAGAGGGCTCGAACCTCCGAACCTCACGGATGTGAACCGTGCGCTCTAACCAACTGAGCTACGCGCCCTTTTTGAATAGGCACACATTATACACGCGAGAGTATTCGATTGCAAGTGAGACTCACCATGTTTCACAAACCTGTCAGGTCTTTTAGACCCTTCCAATCCTTGTCCAGGATCGCGTACACATACTCATCCCACCACTCTCCATGAAGCCAGCGAGTCTCACGCAACACGCCATCCTGGTGCATACCGAGTTTCTCCATTACCCTCACTGAGGCTGAATTGGAAGCATGGCAGAACGCCACGATGCGGTGGATATTCAGCTCCGTAAACCCCCAGTCCATCACATACCGGGCTGCTTCGGTCGCATATCCCATCCCCCAATCATCCGAGTGAATCGCCCAGCCAACCTCCCATTCACGGATCGCCTCCCATTGCCTGGCGAGCTTAAAGACTCCCCTGACGGTATCCTGCGGCTGGACGGTGATTGCCAATCGATAGGTTGTGCGTGGAACTTCCATCGCTTCATTCATATAGGTTTCCAGAGACTGGCGCGTCTCTTCTACTCCAGGCAGCTCCCGTTCAAATGTGTGCATCTCTGTCCGCGAGTCTATCTCGCGCAGCGCTATGAAGTCCATCTCGGTGAACTCTCTTAATATCAGCCGAGGTGTGAGCAGTTCCACCTAATCTCCAAATTCTGTCTGAATATGCTCAAGGATCAATTATCGATGCCTGTAAAGTACCAATACAGCTTATCTATCCGGATCTGACCTTGAAACAAATGCTCCCAACAGATAGCTCTCATGCCTGAGCAGTAAAATACTGCACCAACCCAGAGATCAGCATCACTGCTCCAAATAAAATCGCACCATACCCTAAAATGGTGAAGCTGCCTCCTGAAGTAGCCGCGATCCCCGAAAAATTGAGCAATAAACCCACTACCAGCCACATCACGCCACTGACCACATTTTTCATACCCGCGGCTTTGGTTTTCAGCTGCGCCACCCGAATGCGCGTATCCCCTGAAATAAATCCCTCGCTCCCATTTATATCGCGAATGCGCATCCAAATTTGTCCGTCTTGATTGACCCTTTGCAGGATGGTAAACTTCGCATTCATCCCCAGCTGCTGCTTGGTCACCGACTCCGCTGAGGGTTCTGCATGAACGTCCGCACTATTCTGCATCAGGGCACCTTCGCGGATGGCGAAGATGTGTGTATCGCCGGGGATATATGCCTGTTGCCCGGTAGATAAAGTGATCGGCACCCAAAGCTTGCCAGCTTTCTTTTTGGTAGCACTATATTCGATCTCGCTACCTTCGAGAAGGGTAGCGATGGATATAGAATTTTCGTCTATACTGCTGTACACTTTAACCTGCGGATCGAGGATTCTTGCTTTCATCTATTTTATCTCCATCAATATATCTCTTCCTAACTTGAATAGTTGCAGGCTGATCACTATCGAAGCATCAACCATACCAGAAACTCTCAATAGCCAATGAACGTCATCATTATACACTCTCGATACGTCGCACAGATTGTTGAGTCAATCGCCATCAGCTATCTGGTGTTCTTTCCTTGACACCGCTCCCTCTCCCGGGTATAGTCTTTTCCATGAAGAAGCTGCTTATCACCATATTAGTGCTTGGACTTGCCCTTCAAGCCTGCAACCTGACTGGACCTTCACCTGCTGCCTCAGTCATAACACCTACTCTTCCTCCAGTCTCGACGATCTCCCCATTGGCTTCAGCCACTCCGACGAGCAGCCCAACCCTTTCCCCAACTTTCACCCCGACTCCTGCACCTGAAGTACGTGTTGCCACCGGGGACCATGCTTTATTTAATGGGGATTATGACACTGCACTATCCGAATATTCCGCGGCTGTGGCGGGTTCTGCTGACCCAGCCATCCAGGCGGCAGCCACTCTCGGTCAGGGGCGCATCCACTATCTCGTCGGTGATTATCCGAATGCCTTGAATGAATTCCGGGAAGTCACAGATCGTTACCCGGGTAATGTTCAGGCAGCCGATGCGTACTACTTTCTGGGTGAAACCTACATGCAGCTCGATCGGTACACCGAAGCCGCAGACGCTTTCTCAAGCTACCTCACTGTTCGTCCAGGCATGCTAGAGGCCTTCATCAACGAACGCCGGGGAGATGCCTTTACTGCCAGTGGCGATTATAGCTCAGCCCTGGCGGCGTATATTAGCGCAGTCCAATCACCACGTCTCCCCACCAACTTTGCACTCGAGCTTAAGTTGGCGCAAACTTATACCGTCCTCGGAGATTACGTCACCTCCGGGGTGGTGTACGACGACATCTATAACCGTACCAGCTCAGATGACATCAAGGCACAGGTGGATTATGCGCGTGGTCAAATGTATGCTGCCATGGGCCAAGCTGAAAAGGTAACCGCAGCCTATGTGGACGCAGTCTTCAACTTCCCGCACGCATACTACGCCTACCTGAGCCTGGTCGAGCTGGTCGATGCCGGGTATCCAGTAAGTGATCTCCAGCGCGGTCTGGTGGATTACGATGCCGGGCAGCTCGGCGTTGCCCTAGCCGCGTTCGACCGCTATGTTTCTCTCAACCCTTCGGACGCTTCCACCGCTTTATACTATAAAGGTCTTATTCTTCGCGATCAGGAGGATTTCCCTAGTGCCATCTCCTTGTGGGATAGGGTGATCGAGGGGGATCAGACCAGTTCTGTATGGGATTCTGCCTGGGAACAGAAGGCTTATACCCAGTGGGCATACCAGGATGACTATGCTGGCGCTGAAAAGACCCTGCTGGATTTTGTCACCGTTGCACCTACCCACCCTCGCGCGGCTGAATTCTTATTTGATGCAGGTAGGGTGGCAGAACGTGATAATCGCCTGGAAGATGCAGCGACACTGTGGCAGCGTATATCGATTGAGTACCCAAATTCCAATTATATCTACCGAGCCATGTTCCTAGCAGCTATCTGCCATTACCGCCTGGGTGATTATGCCTCCGCTCAGACCGCCTTTTTACAGGCGCAAGACGTTGCCACCACACCTGCAGAACGGGCTGGGGCTTATTTCTGGGTCGGCAAATCTCAAGCTGCGCAGGAGAATGCCTCCGCTGCAAAAACCACCTGGAAGCAGGCTGCCTCGATCGACCCAACCGGATATTACTCTGAGCGCGCTCGGGACATGCTCAATAACATCGCACCTTTCACCCCGCCAGCAACAATCGACTTGGGCATTGACCACCAGTCAGAGTTGAAGCAAGCGCAGCTTTGGATGCTTACCACATTCAATTACCCTACTGACACCGACATGTCAGTGCCCGGTCCGATCGCGAGCGATCCGCGCTTTGTCCGTGGGCAGGAATTCTGGCGCCTTGGTCTGTACGATCAGGCCGAAGCTGAATTCAATAATATGCGTGAGGAGGTTGCCAGTGATCCATTGACTTCGTACCGGCTGGCGGTTTTCCTCTCCGACCTGGGCATGTACCGCCAGGCAATTCTTGCCGCTCGCCAAGTGCTTGATTTAGCTGGCTTAGATGATGCAGGCACTCTCACCGCTCCGGTGCTCTTCAGCCACATCCGTTTCGGGGCATTTTATCCAGACCTGGTGGCACCTATCGCCCAAGAAAACAACTTTACTCCGCTTTTTATCTGGTCGACCATTAGGCAGGAGAGTTTATTCGATCCATCCATCCAATCCAGTGCAGGAGCTTACGGATTGATGCAGGTGCTTCCGGTCACCGGAAAAGATATCGTCTCGCGGTTAGGTTGGCCTGCAAACTATACCCAATCCGACCTGCTCCGTCCACGTGTCAACCTAACCCTGGGGCAGGATTACCTGGCAAACCAGCGGGATAACTTGGGTGGTGACCTGTATGCCGCTCTGGCAGCGTATAATGGTGGACCCGGCAACGCAGCTGTGTGGCAATCGCTTGCCAAGGGTGACCCAGACTTATTCGTTGAAATCGTCCGCTTTGATGAGACCCGCCAGTACTTGATGGGCATCTACGAGGTTTTCAGTATCTACTCCCGCCTTTATGCGCGTGTACCGTGATACAGTAAAAGAATAGACATTTATCTTACACTGCATATCTGTGTATAAGAATCTAATTATATAAGGGTGCAAAGAGCTGGGCTATAATAATACAGAGGTGCATAAGTGCTTTACTCTATTTCACATAGTTTACAAGAGGAAACGAACGAAGCTAAAGCACGTTGGTTCCAATCCCTTTCGCTCCAACAACGAATGGAATTACTATGCGCTTACACGAACCTTATACTTGAGATAAATCCTGACATTGAGAGGGTTAAGGATGCTCGACCAGCTTCAAACGATATTCTCATCCTTACAGAAGCACAAGGCTAAATACCTTGTCATCGGTGGTATCGCCGCCGTCCTTTATGGGGTTCCAAGGGCGACATTTGATCTAGATCGATTAATTGAAGCATCCCCCGCAACGCGAAGCGCTTCTAGAAGCATTTCTGGATGGAGGATTGGGTACGGCAGCTTTGCCTACCCCTAAAGAATTGCTATCCCACGAAATTATCATTTTCCGTGATCAGGTGCGTATTGATGTACAAACCTTAACACCGGGAATAACTTTCCTGCTAGCCTGGAAAAAACGCGAGAAGATGGAATATCGAGGACAGATTTTTTGGGTTGTTTCGAAAGAGGATTTAATCGTATCCAAACACACAGCTGGGCGAGATATTGATAGGGAAGATATTCGATTGCTGACCCTTGATGATCCAAAATAAATATTCCGGGTACTATGTCGCAAAGTCGATTTCAAATATCATATAAATATGTCTAGCAATAAATCCTTCAACGACCTCATCCAAGAAGGGCTTTCGCTGCCCTTCTCAGGCTGGGATTTTTCAATACTCGGTGAGCGCTGGAAGACTTACGAACCGTCTTGGGATTATCAAGATTTAGCCCGCATCCGGATGAATGGGATCACCTCAATGCTTGATCAGGATACCGGTGGTGGTGAAATCCTATCCACCCTAATCCCATTCCCTGCTCACATATGGGCTACAGAAAGTTACCCGCCTAATATCCAGGTAGCTACTAAGCGACTTGAACCTCTCGGCGTGCGAGTAATCTCTAACTATGCTGATGATGCCATCCCAATTCCTGACTCAAGCCTTGACCTTATTCTAAATCGCCACGGCTCCTATTCTGAAAAGGAGCTGATGCGGCTGCTAAAACCCGGTGGTATCTTTTTAACCGAACAGGTTGGTGGTGAGAATGATATTCATCTCAACGAGCTTTTACAGGAAAATGTGGATTTTCAATATTCATATTGGTCCAAAGAACTAATTACCCACCAGTTAATAGGTGCCGGGTTCGAGCTGATTACCATCACGGGGGAGTTCCCCCTGGCGGAGTTCGCGGATATCGGAGCGGTGGTGTTCTACCTTAGGATCATCCCATGGCAGGTCGCTGATTTCGACGTGAATAAGTACCGCCACAAACTCTATGCGATTCACCAGCACATTCTCTCGAATGGTCCCCTTAAGGTGCACGACCATCGCATCCTGGTCGAAGCACGTATACCTGGATAGGCAACCATGCTATTATTGATATCCGAATGACCTATCGATACCATAGATGATGGTTCAATCTGTGCACATCTATATTCGTCTATAAATTAACATTATATTTACGGGTGGCTAAATCAGATGACAACATAACATTATGAAAAGAATTCACCCCTCGTTACGCGCGGAGGGGTGAGAATTAACTATGTGGTCGGGTTATTTCCACCCTGCCCGGCATTATTATTTTCATCTTGACTAAACTCGATGAACTAGCAGCACGAAGGCTACATCTGTCCGACCATCGGATATGCTTTGTATAAACCGACCATGTTGCCCTGAGGGTCACGGAACAATCCAAATTTACCAGTATTTGGAATTTCTGACTCTGGCACCAAAATGGTCCCACCAGCCCGCTCAACTGCTTTTAAAGATGCAGTGATATCATCTGATGAAATATAAACTGTGGTCGTCCCAGGGGGAGTCGTCTCGTTAACCGGATTAAACCCACCCCCTAGCCCCTCGCCGGCTTTGAAAGAAGTGTAATCCATCTGGTCGATATCCTCGACTTCCCATCCAAACACATTTGCGTAAAACTTGCTCAACGCTTTGCGGTCTTTCGCTGCAAACTCAACATGTATTATTTGATGGCCTTCCATTTTTTCCTCCACTAGATTTATAGACTATTCAGGTCTTTAATGTGTATTATACGCCTGGCTCAATCCGAGTCAAGATTTATAGGGATGAAAAGATTCTCAGATTACACTGATCGCAAAAGGAAGACTAAGATACCAATTGGTTTTCACGCGGAAACGCCCAATTTTATGCGTGGGTGCGCAGCCCTACCTTCACTCGATCTGCAGACCCTTGCGTAATCAATTGGGAGTAAAGCGATTCAAACTTCTGCAAGGTTAGATCCAGGCTGTGCGGGAGAGCGATCTCCCTGCTGACCATTCCCATCGCTTCCCACTGCTCTGGATGGTCTGCCATCATATTTATATACCTCACCAAATCTGCCGCATCACCCGGCTTGAATAAGTACCCATTCTCGCTGGTCTTAACCAGCTCAGGCAAAGCCAAAGCGTCGGCCAATATCACCGGAAGTCCGCATGCCATGGCTTCCAACGTGGAAATACTCAACAACTCGGCTTCACTCGGCATTACGAAAACATCCACACTGTTCATCAAACCTGGAATATCTTCAGCCGGGATGAAACCGGTGAACCGGACGGTATTCTTATTTTGCATATCTGCTGCTATTCGATGGAGCGATTCCTCAGACCTACCCTGACCTGCGATGACCATCTCGACATCATCGCGCGTTACCTGCTCCATGGCACGGAGCAACAAGTCAATGCGTTTTTCGCCATCGAGCCTTCCCAGGAATAGGAAAGCTTTTTTATAGATGTCAATCCCATAGCGCTCGCGGTACTTCGTCCGGTCAACATTGGGGTCTGGATAATATTGCTGTAAATCCAGGCCGCAGGAGATGGGGAGGATAGGTTTTCGAAACCCCTGCTGCTCTATCAAGCTAGCAGCGGCCTTCGATTGGGCTGAAATGACATCAACATGTTTATATACGTCCAGCATCCACTTCCACAAGACCCAATTAAACACCGGCTCTACCTTCGACAATAAAGGAACATAAGGTGCCACGTTATCAGGAACGAAATGGTTGCTTCCAACAATTTTCACCCCTTGTTTGCGCGCATCATGGACCGCAGCCCTGCAGATTGGAAAGTGATCCTGTATATGGACAATTTCAGGATTGAAGGATTTAATCAACCGTCGGACTTCGGAACCCGGAAATGGGGAGAGATGTACTGCTGAGTGGAATATGTTCAAGCTAATCGATGCCAGCTCCACGACTTCAACACCATTGATTAAGGTATGTGATTCCTGTTTATGGTAAGAATCGACTACCACCATTACCTGGTGCCCTCGTCCGGCGAGACCTTCAGCCAGGTTGGTGGTAAATTCTGCCTGCCCATTCTTGGCCGGTGCATAGGTGGAGCTGGCAATCATGATGCGCATATACTCACCCCAATTATTATTTGAATACCTTTTCGGTATTATCGCCAGGATTTTGGGTTTCTTTGGTTAATAGTCGCCGTCCAAACCAGATGATGAACACAATAAAGACCACAGTGGCAGCCAGGATGGCATGTTCGAGGCCCAACTCAACCTTTTGAATCACCTTGACGCCATAATACCCAAGCAGCATCAAGGAGCCGGTCCAGACCATTTCCCCCGCAAAAACTGCTGGGAACCAACGCCGCCAGGGATATTTGATCAGACCGGTGGCGATCAATGCAGGGATCATTGGGCTGACCGTCAGTTTGGAAATAAACAGAACTTTGGGCGCATGATCGCACAGCATATTCTCAAGAACTTCAACCTTTTCAATGCTTATCCCCAAACGCTGGCCAAACCGTTTCACCCATTCGATTTTCCCCAAGTAACCCAAATAGTACCAGAGTGTATCTGAAGTTAAATTTCCGGCAGCAGCGGCGAAGAATACCACTGCTGGATTCAAGTAGCCTAGAGAGGCTGCAGCTGCACCCAGCAGTGTAGCAATCGGACCTTCGATTGCAACTAAAAGAGCTAATATCAGATAGCTAAATGGACCGAATGAGGCTATCTGGGATACATCGATGCTAGCCAGAAATTGTTTAATCTGATCAATAAAACCCATAGTTATGTTTTCCGAACCGAGTATACCAGCAACGAAGAACTTTAGAAAATTACCGCCATAAGAACAATGTCGTTCAATCCAAATAGAGTAGATGGATGATGCACTCAACAAGGAGAATTATATACGTAAACAGGTCCTTTGTTATTTTTGTTTATCGCTCCATGGTGTGATGCCCTTGACACCTCCAATTCTTTGGATTAATATCTGTGAACCATAAAAAGTACAGGTAACCAACGAACATGACGCGGTAAGCCACTCTCACTGATCTTTTTGTTACCTAAACCCGATTTTCGAAGCAGGGTTGGGAATATCGTATTGTCCACCAGATCAGAATCGAGAAAAGCATGCTTACCGCTCATCATTTAAGTAAAACCTTCGATTTACTCACCTTATTTGAAAATGTATCCTTCAGCCTGAACCCTGGAGAACGAAAAGGTCTCGTGGGACCCAACGGCTGCGGGAAAACCACGCTCATGCGCATCCTGGCAGGTCTAGAGCCGGCGACAAGCGGGCAAGTCAGCCGCGATGAATGCCTGCGGATCGGATACCTGCCCCAGGGCTTCGAACCCGATCCGACGCTCAGGCTAGATGAGCTCCTTATCACTCACGCTGGTGAAAAACCTGCGCTTGCTGCTCAGCTTGCTCTAATAGCGGACGCCCTGGCATACAACCCGGACGATATAGCCTTACAGTACCAGTATGATGACCTGCTCCAACGCATCCATGCCGGTGAGATCAGCCGCACCATCCGCATTATGACAGGACTCGGGTTGGACGATATCGACCCACAATTGCCTGTCGGTAAGCTGAGCGGCGGGCAGCAGACGAGGTTGTCACTGGCGCTCATCTTGCTTGACGACCCGCAGCTACTGCTGTTGGATGAACCGACGAACCACCTTGATATCGGCATGTTGGAATGGTTGGAGAGATGGTTGACAGGCTCACCCTGGGCTGCGCTAATCGTCTCCCATGACCGCGCATTCCTCGACCACACGGTAAACCGAATCCTGGAAATGGACCCGCTTAAACACTCGGTGCGAGAGTATACAGGCAATTATTCCGATTATATGGCGCAGCACCAGAAGGAAATTGAACACCAGTGGAGTGCATACAACGACCAACAGACGGAGATACAACGTTTGCATCAGGACATCGTTCGTACTCGGGAACAAGCAGCGCATACCGAGAAACAGGCATCCTCGATCCGCATTGGGGGAAGCGATTACAAGCAGAAAGGTTATAAATCATACCAGCAAGGAATTGCGAAAAAGGTCGCAAAGAAAGCCAAGTCGCGCCAGAAGAAACTGGACCGTTACCTTGAATCGGACGAGCGCGTGGAAAAACCGAGGGCTTCGTGGGAGATGAAGCTGGAGTTCAGCCCGGTCGACCACATTGGACGCACGGTCATCCACCTGGAGCAGTTGAGCATCGGTTACGACTCTGATCATCCCCTGATCCAAGGGATCAACCTTGATCTGCACGCCGGGCAGCGGGTGGTGCTGACTGGCCCGAACGGGAGTGGTAAAACCACCTTGTTGCGGACCATTACCGGACAAATCCCACCATTTGCAGGGGAGGTGCGCATCAGCACAACCACCAAGCTGGGCTACCTGACCCAGGACCAATCGGGGCTTGACTACAACCAGACCGCGGTGAAAATGATGCTTAACTACTTCCCTAATGAAACCGAGGCAAGGAGTTTCCTGGCGTATTACCTATTCACCGGGGATGAACCGCTCAAGCTTATCTCCATGCTGAGCTATGGGCAGCGCACTCGCTTGCTGCTGGCTAAACTGGTGGCGGAAGGTTGCAATTGTCTCCTCCTCGACGAGCCGATCAACCACCTGGATATCCCCAGCCGGGGACAATTCGAGCAAGCTCTCAGTCGATTCGGTGGGAGTGTGTTGGCAGTGGTACACGACCGCTACTTCATCAAGCGTTTCGCAGATGAGATTTGGTGGGTGGAAAATGGCGTGATCTGGAGAGGTTGGGAGGTACCTCCTGCAAACCAAAATTGATATATACTACAAGAGAGAGAAGCCTGTGGAATCTAGCGATCGGAATAACCTCAGTTTTCAAGCGATTTACGACGAATTCCATCCGAAGATCCTGCGATACCTCGCCAGCATGGTCGGAGAATCGGACGCTGACGACGTGACTCAGGAAGTTTTCATCAAGATCAGCCGTACCTGGCCTGATTTCAGGGGTGAGAGCAAGCTGTCCACATGGGTTTACCGTATCGCCACCAATGCTGCGGTAGATCGATTGCGCAGTACCGCCTACCAACAGACT
>JBGOYO010000060.1:0-10580 GCA_041479715.1 Anaerolineae bacterium | reverse complement strand
TATGTGACAGTTGAGGTGGCGGACCCGGATGAGGTGAGTGAGTCCTATGAGCGAGCCAGAGCCATGGGTCTGCCGGTGGTGTATGGGGAGCTCGCCGACAAGATCGACGAAGCAAACAAAAAGGTTGCCGCCTTGAAAAGTAACGATATACCCAGCGAGCTGGCAGGAAGTGCTGCATACCACTATTACCCATCTATGGAGCAGGTGCGCCTATGGTTCGATCAGGCGGGTCTGGCGATCGAGGGAGAAGGGGTGGGGCACTGGTATACCCACTTCCTGGCGTTAAAGAAGGTGAGTCACTAAGAGAATGGCTGTGCCATTCTTTTCTCCCCCAAAAATACCTAGCCCTACATCAACCCTTTTAACGCCCCAGGTATTTCTGCGACCAATACCACAGCACCCCGCTGGCGGGTTTTCCGTGAATGGAGGTGGATTTATCCTGCAGGACGGCGGGGGGATACCAGCCCATAGCGATGTAACCCGAGACCCAGCTGCGGTCATTAACGGCAGACAGGACGGCATCATAAGCATTGGCTTGCGCCTGGAGGTTGAGGTTTAGCTCAGGGATATCGAGATTGGGATGGGCGAGCAGGTCATAGTTCAGGCAACTCCCACCGGAAATTGGGATGCAGCCCGTGGCAGCTTGGTCGATCGACGGATAGGAGATGGCGATGATCACTGGCTTTCCAACTGCCTGCTGGAAAGGCAGGATCTCCTGGTCGAGAATATTCCCAGCCTGAGCCTGCATCTGCTCCACCGTCGCACCGGGCTGGGTCGCCAGGGGTGCAGACCACAGGATAATAACCTCATCGACTGCATCCAGGAAGGGGGGTGGATTTTTGAGCCCGTCAGGGTAGGTGAGCGCCCAGCCGATCGAGCCAGAATAACGCCCGCGAATCTGCTGGATCAGGCTACGCCAGCGCACCTCGGCATCCTCAGGCACGTTGCTGGGGGAGCCATCGGCGAGTGTGCCACCCGGCAGGGCAGGGTTGAGCCAATCTCCACCGAGGATCAAGAGCTGAGCACCATACGAAGCTACAGTGGCGTGGTGCAGGATGAAATTCGAATAACGCTCGAAAAAGGATACCCACCACGGGAAATTTCGTGGAACCTGCGCCCACCACTGGTTAACCGCTACCGGGAAGTTGGGCTGCGGATACAGGCCAAAGGTAAATTGAGGCGTACGGGAGGTGTTTTTAATAATATCAGCCAGCTCAGGAAAAGGCATATCCTGTGAGGGGAGTGGCTCGAGAATGGGAGGCGAGGCGTTGGTAAAAGTCCAGGTCGGAGAAAGGATCAGCCGATTGACGTTGAGGTTTTTAACCTGGCTGACAGCGTCTGGCAGGAATGGTCCCCAGGATGGATGGTAGACAGGTTGGAAGGCAACGCCGGCGATGAAACCGGTTGGTCTGGGAGAAACCTGAGTCTCCAGTATGTTGGCAGGTTCGTCAGGGTTGCTTAGCCAGGCCCAGCTCGACACTTCATCTGTGACCGTCCCTGGATTGGCGCTGAGATTCACCACGCGCCCGGTGGGGTTAATGCCGATGGTAGCCGCGTCATCCGCAGCGCCACACTGTTCCTGCCGGCAATAGCGGTACTGTAGGCTGGTCAGATGATTGAACGGTCCTGTCAGGTCAAAATTCCAGGTAGTTGATCCGGCAGGGTCGGCTACCGGCGACATTGGCAGGGGCTCGAGCCAGCCAAAACCGGGGTTAAACTGGATCGAGACGGACTCATTTCTTGGAGTATCTGCGGGTACTTTTACCACAAAATGGACCGGATTAGTACCTGGAGCAAGCCAGTCATCGACGACATCATTTTGTTCGAGGGTGCTATTGGGGATGAGCATTTTACGCAGGCGGACCTCCCCGGACGAAGTTACTTCAGAGCTCCACAGCCCATCACCGAGCGTATATTTATACTCGATGTAGGTTCCTGCCGGTAGATTAAGGGTGACCATATATCTCCCGTCGGCCAGCTTGCCCAGGATGGGCATGCGGGAAGCCAGGGTGCTTACACCACCCGAAAGGTCGCCGAAAGTGTTGCCCAGCTGGTATAGGCTGCCAGCAAGACGCAGAGGTGCATCCGGTGGGGTATCGGCAGGAACTTTAATTGTGAAAATAAGGGTTACAAGTTCGGCAGGATCTAACCGGACTGACACCGGGGTGGTCGAATCGGCTGCCACAACTGCTCCCTGCTGGTAGATGTGGTACGTACCATCCAAAGAATAAAAAACCAGGTTATGCGTGCCGGGAGGCAGACCTTCGAGCAGGAAAGTGCCATCGGCAAGGGTGAAAGCCTGTTCTCCACCAGCTGTTACAAGTAGATTGGGCACAGGTTTGCTGGTTGCATTGTCAAGAACTTCGCCCATGATGCGCCCGGTGGGACCCTGATAAGCAGTATCCGTCCAGCGGCTCAGCACATCCTGCACCGCAGCGGGTCCCTCGACGTCATACAAGCGGTAGCGCACGGGTCGATCGTTGTACAGGTGTTCATTAACAATGGCAGAGCCTTCGCGGCTGTAGCGGTACTTGATCACTTTGCCGATGGTAAAGGGCAGGGTGACCGAATAATTGGTTGCATTTTCAGCCTGCATGATGTATTTATGGAGGTTAAACGACAGGCCGGTCACTTCATCCAATAAATTTAGATAGATCGAGTCACCCGCAGGAAGGGGCTGGGGGATGCTTACACTGAAGGTGATCATCGTTTGCTGCAGCTCAGGTACGGGGGTGAGATTGGAATCGTTCGAAGAAGCAGCTTTTAGGGGTGGAAAATTGCATCCTACGAGGAGGATTAGAATGAATAAAGCCAATGAGTTTTTATGAAACCATTTATTGTGAGAATTAGGCATAGATCGATGAATCCACGATATTTGATGTATTTAGATAAATTGATGACCGGATATGAGCTGGAAATTCAGTGAATTTTATCATCATGCACTTGAATATCAAAAAATATTAATAAATGTATCCTGCGGAATTGCCTGAGGTTGTGGGTCAGAATCCTCATGGCGTCCGCAGGATACGGTAATTGGAACGATCAGTGTAGCAATCTATGCCGGTTTGAAATACTTGATATCCAGGATGGACCCAACGCGCTTCGATGCAGGTAAGAACACCGCCTCGACCATCAACCCAATCTCAATCTGCTCAGGCTCAATCTCACCCAGGCGATGGATCAAGCCACCATCGCCAAAGCGGATGAAGGCGATGACCTCGGGTTTATCTAGCGGGCTGCCATCCAGGGCGACGTTGAGCACGGTGAAGGTGACCACGTCGCCGATCGTGCCCACGTCGACCCATTCGTCCAGTTTACCCAGGCAGCGTTCACAGAAGGCCGCGGCGGGCACGTAGGTATGGTCGCAATGTGGGCAGTAGGTGCCCAGGATTTTGCCTTCATCCTTGATGGCACGGAAGAACTTTTCACCTGCCAGGCCATATGTATAGCGGTTGGTAACAGGTAAGTCTCCCAACCAGGAGACAGGTGCATTTGGGTCACGTTGAAGGAGTGTCATGGTCAGGCCTCCTTGATCGGTTTGAAGTACAAAATATCGTTGATGGAGCCCACCCGGTCTTTGGGGCGTTTCCACACCGCCTGCACACGCATCCCAATCTTCACATCCTTGGGGTCGACCTCTCCGAGCATGTGCATAATCCCGTGAAGGGGTGAGGCTCCATCGATGTTGATCACCGCCGGGATTTCAGGCTCCTTGATGCGCTTCACATCCCAGGTGACGTAGCACAGTGAAAAGGTATTCACCGTGCCAGTATCTTGTAGCGGCACAAACTCATCCATCGGGCGGTAGCACCACTCACAAACCGTACGCGGCGGTACGACGATCTTTCGGCAGGTGGAACAATGGCTGCCCAGGATCACACCATTTTTCAAGGACGCCAGGTAGCTGCCGATGCCGACGCCGGTATCCCAGGCATAAATGCCGTTGAGCTTGTCAAAATTATATAAGATCTTGCCGTCGGTGAAATCCTGCTCACTTAGAGATACTCCAGGGAATTCTTTGATTTTTGCAGTCATAATAGCCTCCTTATCTGCCCATGATCACAACCGTACCGACCTGCATCAGATCACCCCAGGCCTGCGCCAACCCGCGGCGCGGCTGACCCGGCACCTGCCTGGCGCCCGCTTCACCGCGCAGCTGCCAGAACAGCTCGGCAATCTTCATCAGACCCGCGGCAGCGATGGGGTTGCCTACACCCAAAAGACCTCCGGAAGGGCAGATGGGCATATTTCCGGTGATGGCGGCAGTTCCGTCACTGTACAATTCGGCAGCCTTGCCCCGCTCGGCAAGCTGGAGTCCTTCCAGGTGGTGGAGGGCCTTGTAATCGAACGGGTCATATGGCTCGGCGATGTGAATCTCCTTGCGCGGCTCTTTGATACCGGCCATGTCGTAGGCCATGCGAGCGGCATACTCCACGTAACGTGGATAAGCCAGGTCGCGATTGGTCCAATAAGAGGTATCCAGGTGCCAACCTACACCTTCGATCCACACGGGCTTGTCGGTGATGCGTTTGGCAATGTGCTCAGCTGCCAGGATAACGGCCACGGCGCCATCAGAGACAGGGCTGACGTCAAAGCGCTGCACCGGCCAGGCGAGCACTTCTGAATCGAGGATGTCCTTGACGGTGATATTGGCGTCACCCAGCAGCGCACAAGGGTGATTGGCAGCATTACGTTTATGCTGAACCGCCACCTGGGCAATATCAGCCTTAGAGATGCCATAGGTGGTCATATAGCGGTTCATTTCCAAAGCGAAAATCCACAGCAGGTTAGGTTTCAAGGGACGTTCAGTGGTATGGTCAAAAATTGTCAAGAAGGCGGCCTGGGCATGGGGATAATAGGACGACATCTTCTCTTCAGCTACAACCATGACCACGTCGAACAGACCGGAGGCAATGTGGTACCAGCCCTGGATGGGCACGAAAACACCCGTCCCGCCGCCGACATATGAGCGCATGTAAGGCTTGCGCCAGCCACCGGCCCCATCACTCACGTATTCTCCGTTGAAATGGACTCCGTCGAAAGCATCGGGAGCGGTGCCAAAGCACACCCCTTCGATGTCATCCATGGTCATCTCACACGATTCAAGCGCCATATGGGCTGCTTCCCAAGTGAGCTCCTTGGGGGTTTCCATGGCGCGGCGGACGAACTTGGTCATACCAGCACCAACAACAGCTACCTTTCGTAATCCCATGTTCGCATCCTTTCTAGTTGGTGAGGATCAATACTGCACCACTGGTGGTTGGCACGCCACGCCACGACTGCGCCAGACCGATATTGATATTCTCGACCTGACGAGGACCGGCTTCACCGCGCAGCTGGAGAACAATCTCGAGCGCACGCGCCAGACCATTGGCATCCAAGAGGTTTCCCATCCCAAGGCTGCCGCCCGATACATTGACCGGCAGGCCACTATCAGGGTTGGTGAAACCCTCGAGGGTGATCGTGCCGGCTTCGCCTTCGGGACAAAAGCCAAGGGCTTCAAGTGCCTGTAGCTCCTTATAGGCGTAGGTATCGTCCACTTCGGCGATATCGATGGCTTCCAGGGGGTTGTTGATACCCGCCTGGCGGTAAGCCATCCAGGCTGCTTCTTCCGTATAAATAGCCCTCCCCCAATCGCGGTTTTCGAGCGATGGAGAATCATTACTCCAGCCGGTACCCAGTATCCAAATCGGCTTGTCGGTGAGAGAGAGCGCTTTTTCTTCGGATGCGAGCACCATCACAATGGCTCCATCAGCATGTTCGGCGGTCTGGCGCGCTCCGAGAGGCCAGGAGAGGACCGGTCCAGACAACACATCCTGGATGGAGAGGTTTGCCCCATAGGGTGCGAGCGGATTTTTGAGTGCGTTAAATCTGTTTTTAACGACGACTGCAGCGCAGGCTTCCTCGGTCGAATCAGTTTCATAGAGATAGCGGTTCATCTCGAGACCGGCGACGAAATGGGTATTCAGTTTCAATGGACGATTTAAAATGGGGTCCTGCGCATAGGCAGTGATTTCAGATAAGGTCTTGATATTGGAGGCTTTGCTGTGCCCTTCGACGGCGACGATATCGAATTGTCCGGTGCGAATAAGCATAAAGGCAGTAGCGATACCATGTAGACCATCCCCAGTGATGGTATGCACCGACTTCAGCGCGCCCCCGATTTGATCTGGAGTGTATTCGTCAAAGATGCTGGTCCCCTCGTGGAAATCCTCAGCAACGGTGACAAAACTATCTACATCGCGGCGGGGATCAACACCGGCATCATTATAGGCACGCATGGCTGCTTCATACACCATTTCCTTATACGACTGCTCAGGAGTGATTGGTCGAAAGCCTGTGCAGCCTACTCCCACGATGGCAACACGTTCATGCATGGATACCTCCTTACTAAAATCAGGTATGGGTTGTTGAG
Organism: Anaerolineae bacterium; assembly: GCA_041479715.1. Classification (GTDB taxonomy): domain Bacteria; phylum Chloroflexota; class Anaerolineae; order Anaerolineales; family UBA4823; genus FEB-25. Next base: position 4,165 of record JBGOYO010000060.1, on the reverse strand, counting down.
TTGGCGAATGACCTAGAAATATGCAGTTTTAGACTTTTTCCAGTGCCTCCTTTGCTTTTGGTGACCGATTCCGTTGTGCGAAATAAGCCAGACCGATGCTGATGAAATATAAGAGGATCATCGGAATCATGACCAGACCCATATTGACCGGGTCGACCGTTGGGGTTACGACGGCAGCGACAACGGCGATTGCCACGATGGCGATTCTCCATTGGGTGGCTAACATTTTTGCCTTGATCAATCCAAGGCTGGCCAATATATAGATCAACAGGGGAAACTCGAACGAGACCCCAATCCAAAACATGATATTGGTGACAAAGTTATAGTAGGAAGATGGACGAGGTTGGGTGGTTAGTCCCATGAACTTGAATAGGAACGGTAAGGCAGTGGGTAGCATGATAAAGAATGCGAAGGACATTCCCCCGACGAATAGGATGATCGCAGCCGGGATGGCGATAAGACCTTTTACCCTCGATTTAACCTTCAAAGCAGGAGCAATGAATAGCCAAATCTCAAAGATAATATAGGGTAGTGCGATCGTGAACCCGCTCAATAGAGTCACCCGCATTACGGTGCTGATATTTTCGGTAGGGTCGATGGCGACCAGCTCCGTAATACCCCCTGACATTGGTGCAGCGAGGAAAGTCAAAATCTGATGGACGAACAGAAATGAGAGACCCGTGGTGATGAATATCGCCAACACTGCCCGGAAAAGATGCTTGCGAAGAGCATTGAGATGGGGTAGCAGCGACGATGGATTTTCGATCGTGGTGGCTAGCGTCTCTCCTATCGGTGCATCATCGATTTCTTCCTCATTAAAATATGCTTTGACGTTTTTCGAGCCGGTTTTTAATGTAATAAGGATGCTGTTTACCACCCACACGATGAATCGGAATGGTGCGGTGATAAACTTCCACAAGGAGCGGAACAAATAGCGCATAGATCAGTCTGTATTAATCTCTGGATCAGGGCCGGTGAGTGTTTCAGGCGCGGGGGATTTGTTAACCCCAGGGGGAGAATCTGGTGCCGGGGATGGTGCTTTATCAGGCGAAGGATCAGCTGACGGGGATGGGACGATTTCGGGCGGAGGTTCAGGCACAGTCTCACCAATATGCATGAGCTCTGGCGGCGTGGTCCACGAGGAGAGGTCCGATTGTACCTGCCTGACATCTTTACTTATATCATTGCCTATTTTATTAATATCGGCAAAATCCTTGGATAGGTCTTCCAGGCTGGCCTCGCGCATCAACCGGTTGGGAAGATATTTCAACTCGCGAGAGGCTTTTTGGACGGTGCGCCATTCGGGTGAGGTAACCACTTTGCGCATCATGCGACCGAGGGTTCGACCAGCCTTGACCATATCACCTGGACCGAGGATGATCAAGGCAATGATAAGGATAAAAAAGAGCTCAAGCGGACCAATACCGAGTATTTCCATTACACTGCCTGGTTAAATTTCTTAAAATACTGGACGATATCGTTATAATGAAGTGCAAGGCTTCCAAGAACGCCATTGACGAAGCGTGGCGTACTTTCGGAACCGTAAATCTTACCCAATTCTACGGCTTCATTAATCGCCACTTTCAACGGCGTCTGGTTACTGACGGCAATTTCCCACAGAGCGATGCGCATGATATTTCTATCGATAACAGCCACCTGGTCTAAAGGCCACTCTGGAGCATGCCTAGCAATAATCTCATCGAGTTCTTTGACAATAGGTTGGATACCAAATACTATCTTTCGAGCAAAATCACCCAAATTATCTTCCAATGGAGTTTCAGATAATCTTTCTGCGATAACTAATTCCGGTGGGTGACCGGTCATATCAATTTCGTAAAGTACCTGCAGGGCAATACTGCGTGCCCTGGTTCGTGGTTTCATTAGGTTAAGTCTCGACCTCCGAAGGGTAATCGATATCTTCAATGTGAATATTAACCCGACCGACGACCATGCCGACCATTTCTGAAATCGCCCGAGAGACTTCGTGCTGGATATTGTGGCTCACATCGCGCACGTTGACTTCACTATTTAGCACGACATAGATATCCACATAAACAACGTCATCCACGACCTCAATCAAGACACCTTCACGCTTCTGCGAGCGCTTCAGTAGCTTGTTAACGGGAGTCTGGACATGGCTGAGGCGGCTGACCCCATTCACGTTCATGGTAGTCAATTGAGCAATGGTTAATAGAACATCCGGGGCGATGGTAGTCGCTCCCTGGGCTATGTCGTCATCTTTCATAGTGGGCTCCATTATAAATGGGTTTAGATCACATCATTGCCATGCCACCATCAACCGCCAGTACCTGGCCATTGATATAGGCAGCTTCTTCGGATGCAAGGAATGCCACCGCAGCGGCGACTTCCTCGGGTTTTCCCATGCGACCGGCTGGGGTGGCGCTCAGGATGGATTTCTTGAGGTCATCAGGCAGCTTGTTAGTCAGTGCGGTGGGAATAAAACCAGGGGCGACGGCATTCACGGTAATCTGCCGGGAAGCAACTTCACGCGCCAGGGCTTTGGTGAACCCGATCACTCCGGCCTTTGAGGCCGAGTAATTGGTCTGCCCGGCCTGGCCGGCTTGCCCGGAAACGGAAGATATGTTCACGATACGACCATATCTCTGCTTCATCATCGGACGGACGACGGCCTTGGAACAATTAAACACACCCTTGAGGTTGACGTTCAGGACGGCATCCCAATCAGCTTCATCCATGCGCATGATCAACGTATCGCGGGTGATCCCGGCGTTGTTGACCAGGATATCCACTTTACCAAATTCTTGCAATGTTTTTTCGATCAGATCAGCAGCGGATTTTCCTTCAGTGACATTCACTTTCAACGCGATGATTTTTTTGCCTGTCAGCTCCGAGATTTCCTGGGCTGATATTTCGGCCAGGTCAACCAGCAAGTCTGCAATGACCACGTTGGCGCCTAAACCCGCTAATGTTTCAACAATGGCGCGACCGATACCTCGAGCGCCACCGGTGACTACAGCTACACGTCCTTCGAGGGAGCAAAAATCCACCTTTAACATGAAAGACTCCTCACACACGATAATCTAATCAGAGCCACATTATTATACACTAATAGGTATCCGAGGATGCCAGAGCGGATTCTTACAGCTTGGTTAATGTTTATCCAATATTCTGGAAATCAGCTGGGCTGCCAAGCGGCATGATGGAGGCAGCACGGTCGATGCGCTTAACCAGGCTACTCAACACAGACCCGTTACCGATCTCGAAGAAAGCGGAAATGCCCTCAGAGATGAGATATTTTATGGATTCGGTCCAGCGAACACGGTGGGTAAGCTGATTTTGCAGATCATTTTTAATTTCATCGGCGACCAGCATAGGCATGGCTGAAACATTGCTGATGATTGGTACCAGAGGATTGCGGATGAGGGTCGAGGCAATAGCCTGGTTAAAGTCTTGCTGGGAGGTGGACATATAGGGCGAATGAGCGGCAATGCTGACTGCCAGACGGATGACGCGCCTGGCACCAGCTTGCTCAAGCAATGGCTGAACCCTATCGAGGGCAGCATTTGAACCGGAGATGACCACCTGACCGGGACAATTATCGTTGGCAACCTGGACGATTTCCGAAGGAGTGCTTGCCTCGAGACAGAGCTGCTCGATGTGGGGGATTTCCAGACCCAGGATGGCCACCATGCCGCCAGGAGTGAGGTCACCTGCGCGTTTCATCAATTCACCGCGGATCCTGACCAGGCGCAACCCATCGCTGAATGATACCGCTCCGGCTGCAACCAGGGCGCTCAGCTCACCCATCGAGTGACCGGCCAGGAAGGTGGGAATAAGGTCGATATTTAATGACTGAATCACCCGCAGCACAGCAATCGAATGGGTGAATAAGGCTGGCTGGGTATTGATGGTATCGTTGAGGCAATCTTCCGGACCTTCCCAGGCCATCTGAGAAAGAGGAAACCCCAGGATTTCATCGGCTTGCTTGAATATCTCGTTGGCAGACGGGTAGTCTTGGGCTAGTGAATGCCCCATTCCAACAGATTGGGAGCCCTGCCCAGGGAAAAGAAATGCGATCTTATTGTCGTTCATGGCAATGTGGGTAAAAATTTACGAGCCGTGAAATTCACGGCCCGTTTCAAAATTACTTCTTTTCTTCTTTGATTTCGATGATTTCTCGGCC
>JBGOYO010000059.1:0-10593 GCA_041479715.1 Anaerolineae bacterium | reverse complement strand
TCGACAATCGTATCGCCTTCGTAAGCATAGACCATCTGATCAGATAAATCCACATCAATCCAGCGCTCACCACCGCCAGGTGAAGGAGGTTGATAATCTACAGGCTCGTCCGTCGGATAGGGTGTGTCAGTGGGATAAGGGGTGAAGGTGGGGGTAAATGTTTCGGTCGGGGTAGATGTGGGAGTATCAGTAGGTGTAGGAGTTGGGGTTTCGGTAGGCGTCGGTGAAGGAGTAATCGTGGGTGTATTCGTCGGCGTTGGTGTGTTGGAGGCTTTAACCAGCCCGTTCGGGGCTGCCATTAGTACATCAGGACCAGAAAAAAAAGAACCTAAGTAAAAACCCATCGCGGGTGAGACCAGTGCAGTGGTGATGACCACGAGAAGTCCAAGGGTTAATATCCACCAATGGATCCTGGTCTGCTTGTGAGGCGCCTGTCTCAGCGGCGATACCGCTCGAGTGATAATTTTTGTCGGTTGAGCAGATGCCTGGGTGGTTACAAGAGGGATTGGCTGTGCCCGGAGACGTTTAACTGCCCAATGCATACCCTGCTTAGCTCGATGGCTTTGAGGGTTAATCGATAATGCTTTTTCGAGGTAAGCGATGCTGGCACGAGGAGATGATACCGCGGCGAGCCATAACCATGGCTCTTCAATATCAGGATCTATTTTTGCAGCTAAACGTGCCCAATATCTTGTTTTTGAATGATCACCCAGGCGGTATGCAGCCCGGGCGTTCTCAAGAGCATTTCGAAGGGAATCTGCTTCGTCGTTCATGGCACTTGGGTTGCGTTAACATCTTCATTGCGGACAAAGCATAGAATCCCGGATGCGATTCCATCGGCAATCACGTCCGGCTTTTCAGTCAAAATTTGGCGGTCCAGGTTCATAAACCCAGTTTCGATTATCGCGGCGGGTGTATTAGGATTTATCTCATTGAAGGCATGATAATTGCTCATATCTGCCGTCACGCTCCCTGGATGAAGTTTTAAACCGGTTATAGCTGCGTACCGATTATCCATGCAGCTGGTTAATCTCTGTGCCTGTTCTGGATATTTGGTGGAAATGGCTGCTGCAACCTTAAAGCCTGTTGCCTGATCATTAATATATTCACAGGAATCAGCATGGATCGAAACCAATGCCAGGGCCTGGTAATTGGTCAGCCTGGGATCAAATTCTGCCAGGAGATCGACGTCATAACCCTGGGCGATCAGTTTATCTCTGACCAGGCTGGCTACACTCAGGTTAATATCCACTTCACGAATGCCACCGAGGGCATCGGAGCAAACCGCGCCTGAATCATTTCCGGAGTGACCGGCGACGATGCCGATGCGCGGATTTACGCGTGGGGTGGTGGTTGGCACTCCCGGTTGGGGTGTTGTTCGTTGAGCAGTAAGTGCATTGGTTATCTTTTCGGAAAGTCCACCAGGTAATAACCCAGGTTCCGTCCAGGCGGTGAACAAGGTGGCAATGACAAAAGCTACCACAATCACAAGCTCAAGTTGTTTGAACATCCCACCGGTAGAACCTTTAGGGTTGGGTGAGGTATTCTCTATTGGTTCGCCTGTGGTTGGGGGAGATTCTTTGTTCATTAGCCTGATACTACCTTAATTATTAACAGATGACAAGTGTTTTATAGTTCGAAAGTACTTGACGTTGTATCAATGAAACTGTATAGTGTAAATAGCTGCGAGCATATTCCGAGGAGAGTGCATTTATGGTGCCAGAAGCGCACATTAGTGATACTGACCGAACATTCTTATTGTCTTTAGCCCGCCAATCCATTGAGAATTTTGCAAATGGAGCCTCAGCTCCGCATATCGATAACAAGACACTTTCACCAAAGCTTCAAGAACAAGGGGCATGTTTTGTGACCCTTACATCACGAGGTTATCTACGGGGCTGTGTTGGCGCACTGGAGCCATATCAGAGCCTGGCTGAAGATGTTTGCGAGCACGCAATAGCGGCTGCGTTTCAAGATTATCGATTCCCTCCGGTGCAAGTAAAAGAACTGAAAGACATTGAAATTGAAATCTCTTATCTCACTCACCCTGTGCCTCTTAAGTATGAAAACCCTGAAGATTTGCCGAAGTTACTGCGGCCGAGTATTGATGGAGTTGTTCTCCGCGATGGCGGGCGGCGAGCCACATTCCTACCTCAGGTGTGGGAGAAAATACCTGCCCCGGAAGAGTTTCTCGAAGAGTTATGTATGAAAATGGGAGCACCAGCAAATTTATGGCGCAGAAAAAAACTTGATGTGATGATCTATCAGGTTGAGGAATTTCACGAAATAGCGCATTAATCAGGGGGATTAAGAGCTTAGTCTTCATCTCCAAAATCGAACAGCGGACCGATAGATTGACGCGTATAATTCCGAAATATTGCATCCGCGATTAATGGGGCGACTGACAGTACAGTCATGCAGTTCGGGCGTTTGTAAGCCGGAATTGGCACTGTATCAGTTGTGATGATATGGGTGATTTGCGGTATGGCTAATAACTGGGTTAATGCATTCCCGAAGAATAGGCCATGGGTGCAGATGGTATAGATATCCTTGATCCCACTATTAACCAGATAACGACTGAGTGTGATGACTGAACCGCCTGTTGCAATCTCATCATCGTAAATTATCGCCCGTTCGAACCCGGCGACTTGTTTACCGATCAAATCGCCGATTTGTACCGAAGTATCCGATAGGCGTGTTTTTTCAGCAGAAATGGAAGATAAATTAAAATGATGTGCCAGGCGTGCAGCTGACCCTGCCCGACCATAATCGGGGGCGACAACGATCGTATTGGTGCCATCAAACTTCTCGACCTCCTGTAGCTCCCGGAGGTGATTTACAAATATGCCACGCGCGGTCAATGGATCGGTGGGTATCCTGAAGAAGCCATGAACCTGGGGAGAGTGCAGGGTCATTGTCATGACGTGGGTTGCGCCGGCAGTCTCCAGCAGGTCGGCAATCAAACGAGCGGTTATGGATATGCGCGGTGCATTTTTCTTGTCAGAACGGGCATATGAAAAATAAGGGATGATGGCATGGATTTCACGTGCACCGGCCCCTCGGGCAATATCGAGCATCATCAAAAGCTCAAGAAGATGCTCACTGACAGGTGGAATCATCGATTGTACGATATATACTGAACGAGAACGAACGCTCGCACCGAGCTGAATATATAAATTATCATTGCTGAAGCGAGAAAAATGGGTAGATTCCAAAGGAATATTAAGATGAAAGGCAATCGAGGCGGCTAGTTCTGGATGAGACCGGCCACTGAAAATACGCACATCATCGGGATTAAGTTTACAGTCCATATGTTTGCCTCAAAAGTCATGGATATCGAGATTAACCGGCTGGTTAATACATGGATAGCTAAATTATACAATTAATGGCGATGGAATGCAAAATTAGCGACTGTGGACGTTTTACTATTTTCATGCAGAGATTATTTTTGTTGATTACGAGATATTGGATTTGACGTAAGCAAACCAGGTTTTTTTGTTATCCGCGAGTAAGCTAACCCGGTTCACCGATATTGATCATCTGGGGGTGATTATTATCCACTGTAACATTTTGCCCATCTGAAAATATGACCAAGGTTTTCTTCTCCTGGTGAACGACAGTTAAACCTCGATATTTTATGGTAACCGGCCATGGAAATGGATTACTTCCGGTGATCTCCACCCTGGAAGGATCAATAATTTTCACCCCCAGTAGGTTTAAAAATAAACCCACCGGTATCAGACTGGTCAATGTATTGGCAGCACCCATCGGTTTACCCGTCTCTGGATGATAGAACTGATGAAAATTAAGATCTTTTTTAAGAGAAAGAAATACAGCTTTCATCAATCTGGAGAAAAGTTCAACAGCTTTTTTCCGTTCTCCGTAATGAATAAGTCCCTCCAATATCAAGCTCATCAAGGGAAGATGAACCTCATGAAGTTCTTCAGAATTCACATCCGAACCAGGAACATCCAAACAAGACCTCAGACCATACTGGCTGAAAAACCGTTTTTTATTCATAACGGTCAGGTTAATCAATATTTTTGCCCTGGCAGCGGATGGAATTCCTGCCCAGAGCGGGGTTAATAATGTTTGATCAATTTGAGTCAATCCCGAAGTTCGTACGATCAATTCATCTCCCGCCAATAAACCACTGACCTCGACATGCTCTATTGACTCGTAGATATATTCACTGGTAATATATCCGCTGTTCAGGTGCCAGTGGATTTGAGTGGTCGAGATATGATCGACCCGATGAGCACCATTAGCACCTGTGCCATGGACGTAGATCTGGAGTGGTCGTGTACCCTCACTCTGAGAAATAACCCGGAGAATTGGGCGAATAGGCGGGTGAAAGTCATGATGGATTTCAATCACACCGCTGCCATTACGCCTGCCTAAAAATTCCTGAGGCAAGCAGATATGGGAATCCCGGTCACGGTAGAGAAAACACGCGCGAGCGTCATCCCAGGATTGCTCGATCATTATTTTCAGGGTTTCGGCTATACTTTTCAACGAGGGAATAGTTTCATCTTTTGAAAGCTCTTCAGCGATTGATATTAAAGACTGGCATTCCTGGTATAAGTATGAGCAAAGATCGGGGCTTTCTACCGTTGAGATATCCAGACCTCCAAATAGGTTGTCGAAGTAAGAGAATAACGGATGTTCTTCAAAACCGGTTTGAATGGCTTGATCCCATTCTGGGATTAAATCACCATCACGGTCATGCGAGGGGGAGTACCAGGAATAGAAGAATGTAAGTAATTTGGGAAATATCCTTTCTAGATCGTCATGGCAACCGGTGTACTCAAAATACAACCAGGCAATTTGGGCTAACATCGGTGTGGCTAGCAGGTGCCGCCGCTGACCACCTAATCCAGGTTTGAAATCAATCTCTCCCTGCTCCGTCTGTGAAGCGAGAAAATTATCCAACAAGCCTATAAGTGTTTCCGGCGAGGATGGAAGGAGAAAATACGTCAGGTAATATGATCCTAACGCTGTTTGACCATTCCATGCGTAGTTGTAATCAGAGCCGTCTTGTAGCAGAGAAAATCCCTGGTCTGGGTATCTCGAAAATACATAGGATGGGGAGCTGCTTTTAGAGGTAGGTTGGAGGAAAAGCTGGTCGACCCTAGTCTGTGCGAGATAAAAAGCTGTATCCCATTCCTGATTCCCAGTGCTAATCTCCACCCGTCGAGAATTTTTCCTCAAAATACGGGCGAATTCAGTATCCCAATTCCGATTGATGATCTCTTTTACCCGTTCATAAGAAGAATTCGTATCTTCAAGGGATGCGTGAGCCCAATACATCTGCTCCTCGCCATGAGAAGGAAGCGTAAAAGACAGATCCAGGGATGGGTAGGGACTTTTACCAGGGTGGGCGCCACCGGAGAGGAAAAATACCGGAGAAAGGTTAGCTGTCTGACCCGCCAGGATGGTGGTTAACCCAATCTCGTTGGTTGACATACGGTTGCCATTTTCTGCAGGTATGAGAATCTCGACCCATTCGACCTGAATTTCACAGGATTCACGACTTGAATTACCAATTTTTGCCCTGCAGGCAATAGTGTGGGAATCGGGAACCCAATACTCCAGTATGACGTTAATAGTCGAGAATGGTTTGAAAGATAACCTTATGTAATTTGGATAATACTGGTGGATGGTGACCGGACGATGAAAATGAGATGGATTATTAACAGACTGAGCGCCGACAATAAACCTGGGAAATATTCGACAGGAACGTGCTCGCAACCCGAAGGTCGTCTGTATTGAAACAGCAGGCGGTTCGGAATTTCCCAAAGTGAGCTCCCATATCTGGTCGTTGATGTAGTCAGTCGGATCTAATCTTGCATCCGCTGATAGTGTCAGGTTGATCGGATGTTCAGGAGAATAATTCCATTCATGCATGGGATAATTTTACAGGCGTTTAAAGGATTGGTCAAAGATTTTATTCAGTTTTTTGTGGATGTTATAATCTAGCTTCTGTGAATTTCATCGAATATTATTCCGATCATATGGAGGTCTAAATGGGTGACATATTGATGCGCCGCGGTATGTGGTTTGAAGAATTCGAAGCAGGACAACAAATCATAACACCAAGCAGAACGATCACCGAAAGTGATATCGTATCTTTTGCAGGTCTGTCAGGTGATTATAACCAAATCCATACCGATGCGGAATTCGCCCGGACAACTCCTTATGGTCAACGCATAGCTCATGGATTATTGGTTCTTTCGATTGCATCAGGACTGGCAATGCGAACCGGGGTCTTGGAAGGAACCGTGATCGCTTTTAGAGAGATCAATAATTGGAAATTTACCAAGTCGATCTTTATTGGCGACACAATTCATGTGGTGTTGAACGTTATCGAGACTAAACCCATCCCACGGGTAGGAGGTGGATCTATCATCATCGAGTTAGTAGTCAAAAACCAACGTGATGAAGCCACCATGAAAGGTACATGGACGGCACTGGTTGCCAACAAGCCTAAATAATTATGACCAATCCTGATATTACTGGTGAAAATAAAGAGCTTGCAAAACGTTTTCGGCGTATCGTAGATACAAGCAAGGATGAGGATGCTGTTAACCCGCACGCCGGTGAAACTAGCGCCGAGTTGACTAATCAATCTGAGGTCCATTCAGAAGAGTATGGTGATGAATCGGACCCTTATATACAGCCTGAACCCTTGAGCGAGAATCCAGAATTACCGAATACTCTACCTGTGGGAACCCCAGCAGAAACCAGCTTAGAAAAATTTTCCCCAGAGAAGACAGTGTCTGTACCACAAGAGACTACAGCTGAGGAATCTATTTCCTCGCCTGCTTCTGGATCGAAAACGCGACAAACATTGCTGGCAATCGACGAGAATGGTATGCCATTGCCAGGTCGTATAAATCGTAACATGAATCTAGCAGGCACGGCAAAACCGACCTCTACCAACAACACACAATCGCAGCCTATAAAAAGTCAGCCTGATCCAAATCAAAAGGTGAAACCTCATATTGGAACAAGTACATCAATGAGATTACCACCTGCCAAGAAATCGAAAAAACCACACAGCATTATTTCATTTCGGCAAGGTGCAGGTTGTTTATTTCGGATGTTGATCCTGGCAACGCTTGGTGGCATCATTCTCGTACTTGTGGGTGGCTCACTTATCGTATATGAGTATTACAAAATTGCAGCGACTTTGCCCAGTGTGGCTGACCTGGAACAACGTGCTTCCACATTTGAGACGACCCGAATCTATGATCGAAATGGCGATTTATTATATGAAATTTTAGATCCAAGCGCAGGCCGTCGGACATTCACAACCCTTGACAAAATTTCTCCCTACCTTGTGGCGGCCACGATAGCTACTGAAGATAAATCCTTTTATAGCCATCCAGGGTTTGATTGGACGGCAATTGTCAGAGCGTTCTGGCAAAACTTTCAGGGCAAGGGGACGGTCTCAGGGGCGTCGACGATAACCCAACAGCTCGCGCGTTACCTGTTCCTCTCACCGCAGGAACGCACCGAACAATCCTACATGCGGAAGGTAAGGGAAGCGCTCCTGGCGGCAGAAGTCACGCGAAGATATTCGAAAGACCAAATCCTGGAGCTCTACCTGAACGAATTTTATTATGGCAATATGGCGTACGGGATCGAAGCGGCATCCGAAACTTATTTCAACACGTCAGCAGATAAGCTAGATTTAGCTCAAGCCTCCTTTCTAGCGGGACTTCCGCAAGCACCAGCAGTATATGACGTTTACAATAACCGTGAAGCGACACGAAATAGGCAAAAACAAGTATTAACCCTGATGTATGAAGCCAGTAACAAAGAAAACTGCATCTACGTCAGTAATAGCCCTGAGCGGGTTTGCGTGAGTGGTAACGAGGCAGTCGCAGCTTATACTGCTTTGGAAAACTATCAATTTAATCCACCCGAAGTCCAAATGAGATATCCGCATTGGGTTAATTATATAAGGTCCATCCTAGAAACTCAATTTGACGCCCAAACGATATATCGGTCTGGTTTCTCAGTGTATACAACACTCGACCCAACATTACAGGATGTAGCTGAGGAGAAAGTAAAACAACAGATTGATTCATTGGCTGCATATAATGCCAATGACGGGGCCCTGGTAGCCATTCGACCATCAACGGGTGAAATCCTGGCGATGGTTGGATCAGCAGATTTTTATAACGATGCAATCGACGGACAAGTGAACATGGCGACGAGCGCGACCAGACAACCCGGCTCGTCGATTAAACCGGTGACCTATATTGCTGCATTCGAAAAGGGATGGACTCCGGCGACTTTAATTTGGGATGTTCCTTCTGAATTTCCGCCATCGGGCGACCCGAATGACCCCAGACCGCCTTATATACCGGTCAATTATGATGGACGCTTCCATGGACCAGTCACCGTCAGGACGGCCCTGGCGAATTCATATAATATTCCGGCAGTGAAAACACTTAAATTCGATGGAATATACGATGACCCCAACACTCCGAATGAGGATGGGATGCTTAGCGTGGCACGAAAATTAGGGATCACATCTTTAACACGGGATGATTATGGACTTTCGCTCACCCTTGGAGGGGGAGAAGTCAGCCTATTGGAGATGACCGGTGCATACGCGGTAATCGCCAATGGAGGCAATCGGGTACCACCAGTTGCCATTTTAAAGATCCTGGATCATACAGGTAACGTAGTTTTCGATTACAAACCCCCAGCCGGTGACCAGGTGATCCGGCCAGAACATGCTTTTTTGATTACCTCTATATTATCGGACAATGAGGCCAGAACCCCGATGTTTGGGGCTAATTCTGTACTGAACCTGCCGTTTCCTGCAGCAGCGAAAACAGGAACATCGAATGACTACCGGGACAATTGGACCTTGGGGTATACGCCAGATCTCGCGGTTGGCGTTTGGGTGGGCAATGCCGACTATGCACCGATGAACGATGTTTCCGGATTGACCGGGGCGGCGCCGATATGGTCACAATTCATGCAATACGCGGTGACACAATTGACCGGTGATAATCCTACACCTTTCAGCCGTCCAAGTGGGATTGTGGAACGAGTCATTTGCGAAGTCTCAGGGACCGAACCGTCGCAATGGTGCCCGGATCAGAGGACTGAATATTTTGCCTCCGATCAACTGCCACTACCAAGCAGTCAAGATTTATGGTCCAAGGTGGTTTTCGACACCTGGACGGGACTACGAGCATCTGAAGCATGCAAGGATTTTACCAAGGAGGAATTTGCGCTGAATGTGACCGATACCTGGGCGGTCGGATGGATCCAAAACAATCCGGATGGGAAAGAGTGGGCATCGTCGATGGGTTTCTCAGATCCGATACGGTTTGCCCCTCAACGAGAATGCCAATCCAGTGATCCGCACCCCATCGTCGAGTTTTCCTCACTTACCGAGGGGCAAACAATTAGTGTATCGCCATTGGATATCCTGGCAAAAATTGATGTAGCAGCTGATTTTCAAAATTTCACATTGGAATATGGCATTGGGGATAACCCAGTGGAGTGGAATAAATTAATGGAAAGCAGCCAACCAGCCAGCCAGCTGAGCAAGATTTATTCTTGGGATCTAAAAGATGTTCCTCAAGGCGTGATCACATTAAAATTGACCATGAACAGCATCCGGGGTGGCTATGCTGAGAGAAAAATTCACCTTATTTTAAGTGTGCCTACGGCTACACCTACAATTACCCCGTCTATGACACCGACAACAACACCGACGTCCACATTCACTCCCCCTCCGTCACCCACGATAACACCTTCCCCATCACCCACACAGTCGGCTACACCCTCAACCGCTCCAACCGAGATCCTACCAACTGTAGGACCAACGGAAACGCCCAGCCCTCCTCCTGGTTTTACGCATCCATAAAGGATTAAATCAACAATAATTGAGGGGTTGAAAATGTAATGGGATCCAGATTGAGTAACTGATCCAGGTTGTCGCGATTTAGATTTGGAGATCCAGCCATTGATCTAAGGTGCCGAAATTTAAGGAAACGCCAATTCCCTTGCGAGGGATTGAATGCTCTAGCGAGCCTTAGATCACGTCGTAGTTTATAGATCAACAAGTTAGCACGGCTGCCAGGAAGAACGATGAAACTGGATACTCGTGGATGTTCGTCGTGAAGGACGATCTCACTGATTGCGGCAGATGTCATGGGGAAGAACAAATATGCAAGCTCACCATTTTTATCCAACCAGGTTACATCTGCTCTGGAGATATTGGCCCTCCGATCTGCACAAGAATAGCCGAGTCGTTCGCCAATTTGGCAGATCGATAGCCCTGCCCGTTCCAAGTCAGATTGCCTTTGTTCCAGGTAATCCTCAGGGCGGAGATACCAGCGATTGGCATCGGACGAATCATTGGTAGCGTAAGAATCCAAGCATAAATGGATAAAATCGGAAGGTGGAGTGAATAATCCAGGGTACACTGCACACATCTCTCGATCGACATCATGCAAGGTACAATCTGGGTGGTCGACCAGGTATGATACCAATGTTAGCTCATATCGATCAGAAATTGGAATCTGGTCCACCACTTGAGTATCACGCAGCCATATTAAG
>JBGOYO010000058.1:0-10655 GCA_041479715.1 Anaerolineae bacterium | reverse complement strand
GCGCCGCGGGTGGCACCTGCCACCACGGCAACCTTACCCTTGAGTTTGTTAGCGAATTCCATTAGAGACTCCTGGCGTCAGCCTCATCGATGATTTTATTTGGGAGATGATTTATTATCGCGCCGATTTCGGGTGGGTGGAGGGGAGAGGAATGGAGAAACCCCCTCCCAGCCTCCCCCAATTACCAAAAAACGGTAATTAGGGGAGGAGCAAGGAACATCCAGCAAAAAACTGGACTGGCTTACAGGTACACTAATTTAATCTGAAGGGCGGGTCGCGTTCGAGTGGAGAGGGATGTTAAAACAATTGATGGATCGTATTGGAATCATACCAAATGTTTATAAGACCCGCCCCTACCCCAGGGATGATTCTTAACGAGAAGTTGGAATGGCAGAAGGGCGGGTCGCGTTCGAGTGGAGAGGAAATGGTAAAGCTATTGATGGATGGTATTGTAATCATCCCAGAGGTTAATAAGACCCGCCCCTACGCCAGAGATGATTCATAACGAGGAGCGGGAATTGGTTGCGAGATGATGGAATGGCAGGTTTATTCCATGCGGTCTTCCACAGCAGCCTTGACGACATCTGGGGCGATAAATATGCCGCGCACGCGAATAGACTCGACGACCTCGGCGGCAAGTTCCGGGGAAATATCATTTTGGAAGTGCAGCAGACCCACAATGGCGATTTTTAGTCTTTCGTTGTTCTGCCTACGGCGCTCGAAGTCGGCGCGGTTGAAGGTCAGCACACCGATGACGTAGGAATGGCGGGTGATAGATTGCTGGATCTCGAAGGTATGTTTCTCCAGCTGGGAACGGATGGCGGTTCGAATGAAGTCGGTACGGTTCGAATACAGGCCTTCCTGGACAAGCAAATCGATCTTGCCCAGATCGACAGCCGATAAGTTGATGGTAATTTTTTCTGAATCAGGCATGGCATTGCTCCATTATTTGGTCTCGCCGAGGTAGGCCAGGACTTTGTCGATCTCGACCTGCCATAAGGTGTTCGCCATGTAATGTTTAAAGCCCAGCTCATTGTTGATTTTTAACATGGCGGCATTGGAATCGGCATTACCGGTGCGAACGTATTTCACCTGCGGTCGTTCCTTGAGAACCTTGTCCAACATGGCAGCCTTCATCCAACGCCCGAGACCCTGGTGGCGGTATTCAGGGAAGACCCCGGTCATGTCCTGGGTCAGGATTTCAGGCCGGTTTGGGTTCCAAATCGTCTCACTATAGCCGACGAACTTACCAGTCGCCCTTTGAGTGATGTAAAATGTCCAGCGCTGACCGCCACGGGCGAAAAGCAACTGTTCGGACTGGCGTAATTGGTCAGGTGTCATGTGCACGTCTTCAATCTCGAGGTCGCCAAAGGGCTGCTGATTGGTTAATTCGACCAGCTGAGCTACTGCGGTGAGCTGTGCTTCGGGATAGGGACCCTCCCACAGGCCGAGCTCGAATTCCGAAGCATGTGAAAGTCCTCGCTCCATCCATTTATCCAGCAAGCGAAGGTCGAGATCAGCGACGCACAGCTGGTTGACGTGAGCTTCCAATCCTCGCTTTGAACCGAGCCGGGTCATAAACGCATCGCCGGCGGGTATGCGGTCAAAGGTCTGGGTGAGGAGCAGGCGGCGGTGATCTGCCCGAGCGGTTTCGGTGATCAGAGCCAGCAGCTGCCGAGCCAACCCCTGACGGCGATAAGCCGGCTGAACTGATATGTCAAACTGCGCCAAGTGCTGGTTGTCTTCTGTTCGGAGGAGCTGTGTCAAAGCCTCGGCGATGATCGTGTGGTGGTTGGTATCCCAAACACACCAAATTGATACGTCTACGAACGAAGGGATGTTATGAAGCTCCTGAATTGACTCTTTAAGCGGGATAGGCGGGTCATCGGGTTGGCGTTCATGGCGGATGAGGTTAATATGCCGGTTGAGGGCGGTATAGTCGGCTTGGGCGGCATTTTTGATATCGAATGAATGGATTTGCATGGATGGCTGCATCGTCTCTCCTTTACCATCCATATGGATGTTACTTGGATGGTGTGGGGATTATATATAAATATGGTGATTCTGTCAAGAGGAAACCATCCATATGCCATCCAAGGGGATGATATATTGTGGTGTAGGGGCAATAGACGATTGACGGGCTGGTCACGTTTGTGGGAAGGTCAGGGAGGGTGCGGCGGTAATCTGCTGCAATAAAGTGACAGGCCACAAGGTGAAATCAATTTTGAGCCCGTCGCGGTATTGGATCACGTTGGCACAACGGTCAATACCGAAGAGTGGGTCCGGATGAATAGGATCCCAGTATGCTACCAGAACCTCACCAAACTCATCCAGCCAGGTATGATCATCCACAAATGGGTGGATATCTTTTACGACCAGGATGACATCAAAGTCGGATAGAGCATCGACCTTCGCCTCAGGGATGGCGCGTGTGCTGGTAAGCAAGACAGCGCGGATGGCTTCAAGAGCAGAAGCCGATTGGCTTAGCGAGTGGATGACATCAATATCAGGAGGGGGATTGGTCATAAAACAGATAGGGTGGCAATGACAAATTCCTGGGAGGATTATATCCGGGCTGGCCTCGGTAAAGTTTCAATGATTACTGTGTTGGTTTCGATACCAACGATGCTCACATATGCAAGGAATATTAAGACGACGATCCATTCAAGTACATACACAGTCGGGAGGAATTTCGTTAGAATAACCAGCGGGGCGGTTGAGATCCCCAAAATTAACAGCCATACAGGTACACTTTTATGGTACCTAAGCGCTGCAGCTGAGAATATAAAACCAGTTGATAACAGGATATATAAAGATGTAGACCAGAACGAGTGAATTTTGAAATTATTGATTGGGAAGATTGCGCTCAAAATCATACAAAATGCGCCTAATCCGCCAAAAATCTGCGCCAGACGCAACATAATACATTGGAGGCGATTTTCCTCAATCTTCCAGGGGGATAAACCAAGAAAGAACACCAGCAACATCGAGGCGGTCAAGATGATCCCAATGTTGTAATAAATAGCACCGTTTGGATTGAGATCGACGTTGCCCAGATCACTTAACCAATTTGTCATTGGGGAGAAGGGCAACGGGTACTGGCGATAGGCCAGGAGGGTAAATAATAGATAGCCAAATACAGCGATAACTCCTGATACAAAACTAATTGACCGAACTTTTTTCATAACAAGATTCTCCTCTAAGCTCCTAAAATGTCATTCGCAAAGGGCAAGCCCTGCAATTCAATCGGCTTACGGTAGAGGGTATCACGTTTGGTGAGCTGAAAACCACAGCTTTCATACAAGCGAGTAGCCCCACTAGGATTATCTGTGTCGACTGCAAGGGCTGATTCGGTCATGCCAGCGGCTTTTTGGGCTGAGAGACTATGGCTGATCAACGCGCCGGCAACCCCACGCCGGCGCCATGACCTGGCGACACCAATATTTTCAGTATAGCCCCGTTTTCGATTGAACTGCTTGTTTTCTGCATGATGAATAAACGTCAATACCTCACCAACTACCTGGTTGGTGGCGATATCCCACGCCACCTGCCAGAGATCGGGTTGAAATTGCGGGCTGGAAACCCACTCTTGATAATCAGCCTCAGTGAGCGGTTGATGACCCCATTCTTCCTGACTGGTTTCAACAACCAGCTGCCAGATCGGACGGAAATGTTCTGGCAACACAGGGCGGATTTCCAGCCCATCAGGTAGTGAATTTTGAGGAATATCTTCCAGGGTAGGCCGAACCATGAGGTCATAATAACGCACTGGCTGATAACCTGAATGCGCCAGTAGCGCAGCAGTGCCTACCTGGAATTGGGTGACATTGACCTGGAAAAACTTCTCGAGCTCCGGCGAATGGGTGCTGGCAATTTCTCGAAGGTGCTGTTCCATCCAGACCAGCATGCAGCGCCCGATCCCTTTGCGCCTCCAATCGGGAGCTAGAAAACCATTATGGGAATATACCCGCTCGGTGGATATGCCGTCTTCCCACCAACCGCGGGAATAGCCCACCACTTTCCCGTCGACCTCTGCGATGATCAGATCGCGGTTAAGGTCACAGTTGGTTAGCTGGTGCTGGAAGGTTTGGGTAATGTCATCTGCGGTTACCCGACGCTGCGATTGATCGGCGACTTCGCTGGCTGATAAAACAGCTGCGAGCTGAGCATTATCACTTACACCTTGATAATGACGAAAACTCAGTCCAGAGATACCAGGGGCATCAACGATAACAATTGTCATCAGTCACCTTTTCATTGATCGCAGACATGTGAGCGGTCGAAATAGCTTTATGATGGATTTCACATGAGAGATACATCAAGACCGTTGGGTTTTGCAAGGAAAAAACGCATTGCTCAACCCAACCTATCCGTGTGGCGCAGAAGAAAGTCGAGGACCGTGCGCATGCTTGGTTCGGTTTCAGCCGTGAAGTGATCCGCATTCGGAATGATGAACAATTCGGCATTGGGAATGAGCTGGTACATATCAACCGCCTGCTGCAGCTCGACAATCCCGTCACGATCACCCAACAGAATCAAGGCTGGCGCGGAGATTTTATGAAAATCCTCTGCAGTGTAATCCAGTGGTGTCCACCACATGACAGAGATTTGCTTGAGCAAAGTCTGCCAGTAATTTAGGTCAGCGCTAAAAACGTGGTCGTGTTTCATCTCCTCCACCCACTCAGGTGATTCGCTCTGGATGCGCTCGAAATTCACCTCACCTGGGCCTTCAAACCCGACCGCCTTCATGGTGTCGAGGTAGGTCGATGAAAACTTGTACCAGGCAGCCCCGATGACCAACGCATCTGCCAGGCCGGGATAATGCATCCCGAGTTCAAGAGCAATTTGACCGCCGTCGCTGTATCCAACGATGATTGGCTGAACCAGATTGAGCGCATGGATCAAGGCCGCAACATCATCTGCCATCTGGCGATAGCTAAGCTCCCCGGCAGGGTTGTTTGTCCTTCCATGCGCCCGGCTGTCAGGAGTGATCACCCTGAAATGGGGCATAAAGATGGGCAAGAAGGGCTGCCAGGTTTGGGATGTGCTCGTACCGCCGTGAAGCAGGATCAGTGGCCTACCTTCTCCGTATTCTTCATAGTACATATCCATGCCATTTACCCGGAGGTAATGACCAGGTTGGGGAACGAGGCTGTCAGTGGGTGTCATGGGTTCACTCTTTTCTCCGTGTCATGACCATCATTCTTACGCGCCACCATTAGCTTGCTGGTTGTGCACGTAGTCGATCGATTCTGAAAACACCGGCATATATTGAGCATAATCCTCCGAGCGGGCCAGGTTGATCTGAATCCATTCACGCATTTTGGGCTTGCCCAGAGGCATGAACGGGGTCACATTCGGGTCGCCTTCCAATAGCCGGGTAGCCGTTTCAGCTGGCACTTTTATCCCCACGCCCTGCTCGTACAAGCAGATGCACAATTTCTTGTCCACGTAATAAGCAGGGAAGCCGAACATTTTCCCTGGTTGCACCAGCGGGTAAGTTAGCAGCAGGTCGTCCAGGACACGTTTGTGGTCAGGATTAAAATTTGCTATATATGTTCCTCTCGACATGGGTATGTGGTTTTTCGTCGTGAAGCTCAGATATACCTCATGCTAGGTAGATTCTAGTTCATTTGCGACTTGATAAAGGAGGCGAGTTGAGCAACCGCCTTTCGAGCTTCGGGCAGTAATGGCACAAATATCTGGAACACGTGGAACATCTCGGGCCATACCACTACCTTGGCGTCCACGCCGGCAGCCCGGGCACGCTCGCCGAAACGGACGGAATCATCCAACAGTACTTCATGATCTCCGACATGGATGAGTAAGGGAGGCAGCCCATGCAGGTCGGCATAAAGAGGGGAAATTAATGGATCACGTGGATTGTGGTCGGTGATGTAGTCTGTGAGTATAGTAGATGAACCAAGGTTGGAGAGAATCGGGTCAAGGTGTTGGCGAGTTATAAAACTTTCGCCGCTACCCGAGAGGTCAGTCGCCGGGGATAGGGCAACCGCCCCGGCTGGTAATGGCGTGCCGGTGTCCCTGAGGGCAACCAAAAGCGCAAGAGTGAGGTTCCCACCGGCAGAATCGCCTGCCACGACAATTTTCTGCGGATTGATGCCTGTGTGAAGCAACCATTCATAGGAATTGACGCAGTCATCCAGTCCGGCCGGGAAGGGGTATTCGGGCGCCAGGCGATAGTTTATCGATAAGGCCCGGACGTTACTGTCGTATGAGAGATAAGACACCAAACCGCGGTGAGTGGCGGTCGAACCCATGAACCAGGCGCCACCGTGGATATAGAGCAGAGTACGATCATCAGGGGCGTCGCGGGGGATCAGCCATTCCGCAGGCACCGGACCAGCCTGTTCGGGCACAATATTGACATTACGGTGGCGGATCATCCGACCCGCGGCTCGGTCCATCTGGATGCGCAGCTGCTGCGGGTTATATTCACCGCTTCCGAAAAAATGTTGCTGCTTAAGCCAAAATTTCAATATCTTCGCTTGTATGCTTGACATAAAATGCCCATGGGCTTCCAACAGGAGTGCATTGGTAAAATTCAGCTGGTCAGGATCATCGTTCAAGAAAGCTATTTCATGGTTAACAAACTTTTTCTCATTTCAAACAATATCAATTGTTAACGTATTGGGCAATACCCTCGAGCATTTTACGGTTATTGATGTGGATAATGGGCATTGAATGGAGGGTGCATTGATCTTCCCAATAACCGAGAATGAATTGTTGGATCCCAGCTTCGGCATAGCGCCCCACAAAATCCTGAAATGCTCCTATAGATTCATAGGGGCGATCATTGGTCCAACCAACACATAAGGAGCGGGTAA
Source organism: Anaerolineae bacterium (assembly GCA_041479715.1). Taxonomy (GTDB): domain Bacteria; phylum Chloroflexota; class Anaerolineae; order Anaerolineales; family UBA4823; genus FEB-25. Next base: position 3,810 of record JBGOYO010000058.1, on the reverse strand, counting down.
TACTATCAGGGTCACGCTTTAATTCCAGTGCCTGCTCGGTCAGGTGCTGGTTGTTGTTACGAATCCGCCTCAGGGATTCTTCAGAGGAATATTTAAAACTGGAAATTGTATTCCAGTTATCGGCAAAGGTAGCAGCAATTCTGAGCATACGGGGACTTTCAGCGGCAATCAGGAGGGGTGGACGCGGTTGTTGGATGGGCGGAGGCAGCATTACCGCCTCGGTCACTTTATAGTAATGACCTTCGTAGGTGGTTACAGGATTACGCAGCATCTGGTCGACAATATTAACGATTTCTTCAAAGCGGCTGACCCGTTCTGCGTTAGGCCACGGGTCAACTCCCGTCATCTGGTGACTCATATCATAGGGTGAGCCCACGCCAATGCCCAAGGTGAACCTGCCGTCCGAAATATTGTCCACCGTAAGGGCTTGCTTGGCGATCACAGCAGGCAGGCGGTAGATGATATTGCTCACCAGGGTACCAATCTTCACGCGCTTAATGCAACCGGCCAGGCTCGCAAGGATCGACCAGCCGTCCATCCAGGCTATATCAGGGTCGTATGGGTTAACAAAGTGATCCACCATCCAGACGCTCTCGAAACCTAACTGCTCAGCTAATTGAGCCCACTCGAACAAGACTGGCCAGGATGGCGAAGGAGGAAACCAGATGCCGAACTTTAAATTTTTGGGGTTTGTGCTTGGAGCCATTACTCACCTCTTTGAAAGGCAATTAGCGATTATTAGTTTGGTAAATGCTAAAACCTAATTGCTGACAGCTGTATTTCTAAACCATCGACTCTCAGATAGCACCTCGAAGTCGGGGCTACGCGGCACCAGCTGAAAGACAGCCATGATCTCGGGGGTGGGCATGGTAGGCTGACGGGTGGTGAGGTTAAGAATGGTGCCTTCCAGAGAGACCGCCACTGCTTTCTTTCCATTGGCTTTGAGAAAGTCGTGTTGCACCTTCCAGCGTACTCCCTGGGAGGAGAGACCGGTGAGCAGGTAGGTGATGGTGAGGGTCTCGCCCAGGCGCACTTCACGGAAGAAGTTCGCGGTGAGAGAGGTGTAAACCGGACCCACGCCTAATTTATCGAATGCTTCGGGGGATAAGTCGTGGTCGGTGAAGAAACGGTAGCGCAATTCTGCCGCGGCATCAATGTAGGCAGAATAGCGCACGTGCCGGTTGGCGTCAATGTCAGTCCAACGGACTTCGTAGGTCATTGAATAGGCATCCACCACATATCCTCCAATTGAATGGATCTCGGTCGGGAAGGTACTATACGATACTATACACGAAACTGAAGGAGTGTCAAGCGAGGAGCTATGAGAACCATTTGTCAGCACATTAACCCAGAACGTTCGGGAGGCTGAGGGCAATAATCACCCTTCCGATCAGAATGAAAGGAGCAGAATACTTCTCCCTCGCTTCGCACGGAACACCGGTCAGGGAGAACCCGCCTTCCTTCCCCAAATATCAGCGGGGATAGACGCAATGACACAAAAAACAGCATCCAATGGAGGATGGTAATTACTCACAGTTTCAAATTTGCTTAGATAATGAACCAACTTGCTCGTGGTCGATGCAAATTGTTGTCATTAGTATACTTAAACAGGCACGGCAGATCGATTGTCATTTGGTCCCAGAGGCCGTCTCGCAACAATGATCGCCGTGCCAGAACACATTATAGCCCGAACAGTTGAATGGTCGTAAGAGGCCGTATCCACGCTAACGCGGGCATAAGGAGACGAAATGGCAGAGACAGCGGGAACCTTTGTGGGAATTGATATATCAAAGGCATGGTTAGATATTGCAGTGCATGAATCCGATGTGACCTGGCGAGTAGGAAATGATGATAAGGGGATTGCTGACTTAGTAAAACGCCTGAAGCCAATGAGGCCCACCCTGATCGTATTAGAAGCCACAGGGGGGTATGAAATGCAGTTAGTGGCACAGCTGGCACAGGTCAAGTTGCCGGTAGTGGTCACCAATCCACGTAAAGTACGCGCCTTTGCACGTTCGACAGGCAAGTTAGCCAAGACGGATAAATTGGACGCCAAGTTGCTGGCCCACTTTGCTGCTGCCATAAAACCAGCCGTTAGGGCATTACCGAGTGAAGAAGAGGAGCAACTTACAGGTCTACTGGTTCGTAGACGCCAGTTGGTAGACATGCTAACTGTGGAAAAGAACCGTTTGCACACCGTCCGACCCGCATTACGCGATGATATCCGAGAACACATTGCCTGGTTACAAGATAAGTTATCCAAGATGGATGAAGAGATAGACCACTTTGTCAGGGGAACTTCACTATGGAAAGAAAAGGATACCATTCTTCGTAGTGTCCCTGGTGTCGGGCGGGTCACATCTTGTACCCTCCTCGCTATGCTTCCCGAGCTAGGCACAATTAATCGCCAAGAGATTGCAGCCCTGGTGGGTGTCGCCCCGGTGAATAAAGATAGTGGCAGGAAGCAAGGCAAACGTCGGGTATACGGAGGGCGGGCGACGGTTCGCAGTGTGTTATACATGGCGACCTTGTCTGCTAAAAGATGCAATCCCAGAATCAAAAAGTTCTATGACGAGCTGCTCCAGCGAGGAAAGGAAAAAAAGGTGGCATTGACAGCATGTATGCACAAGTTGATTGTCATCCTTAACGCGATGTTGAAAACAAATCAGCCTTGGCGCATTGACTCTGTATAATTTGTTCATTTTCATCATTGACAATCTACACAGTTGTTGCGAGGAGAGCGCTCTATGCATCGTGTATTTTACAAAATTCCGAAGCTCGACGAAGCAATCTGCCTTTGTTCTGTGCGTTAGGCTCGAAATTGCCACTTATGGTGAGTAAGTACATATGATTAGGTGAGTCTACCTCCTTGATCAGAAATTCACTAATTCCACCGTAATAGATTTGTTCCTCTTCGAATTTGCATTTTTTTATTAATCTATATCTCGAGGCTTCCTATAAGTCATTTTGATTTAGCCTACCTTGTTTTTATCCCCATTGAGGATATCTACGGAAAAAACCGAAAATGATTGATCAGGTACGAATTGAATGCTTTTATTTTTTTTTCAAATCAATTCAACCTTCATAAATCAAGACAGCCTCTGTGAAGATAGAATTAACTTACTTAAATAGCTCAAGCTACAATATAGACACAATTTCGGTACCCCGTTAAATAGATTTCCTTAGTGTACTTTGTGTCCTTTGCCTGCCTCCGACTGCTTTTGGAGGAGATGGTTTTCTTTTCTTTATTGCTTATCATAATTAATTCATCTATCACGCTATTCGGTCATTTAAATAATTCATGCTAGAATCCTGATGAAAGGAAGGCACCCATGAAAATTGCAGTCATCGGCGGGGGGTCAACGTACACCCCGGAGCTGGTCAACGGGTTCCTCGAGCGCGTGGGCACGCTGCCCGTCACGGAATTGTGGTTGATGGACATTGACCAGGAACGCCTGGAAATCGTGGGCGGGTTCGCCAAGAGGATGGTGCAGGCCAAAGGTGAGCCGTTCAAGGTGGTGCTGACGGGGGACCAGAAGGCAGCCATCCAGGGTGCGTCATATGTCATCACCCAGCTGCGCGTGGGGCAGATGCCGGCGCGCGTGGCAGACGAATACCTGGGTCTGAGGCACAGCTTGATCGGTCAGGAGACTACCGGTGTAGGCGGAATGGCGAAAGCGCTACGCACCATCCCGATTGTGCTGCATATCGCCTCGGATATGCGCCAGCTGGCTGCCCCGGGTGCCCTGCTGGCGAACTTCACCAACCCGGCGGGGCTGGTCACCCAGGCTTTACAGAAATACGCACCCG
>JBGOYO010000057.1:0-10820 GCA_041479715.1 Anaerolineae bacterium | reverse complement strand
TGCGCCGCAGTCGGTGCCAAACTGACCATTATGCGCATCATCCTTGGCATGGCAGGAATAACAATCTGTGGGCAGGTTGGTGAAGACCGCATTGAGGTGACATTTTGAACAGTCAATCGTAGCATGCGCACCGGTCAGAGGGAACTTTGTCTTCGAGTGATCGAAGGTAGCCGGGAGCCAAGCAGTGGTGGTGTGACACATGCTGCAATCCGTTCCAAACTGACCTTTGTGAGCATCATCCTTGGCGTGGCAAGAATAACAGTCGGAAGGTAGATTGGTAAAGACGCCATTCAGGTGGCATTGTGTACAAGTTATAGTGGCATGGGCGCCGGTAAGCGGGAACTTCGACTTAGAGTGGTCGAAAGTAGCCGGGATCCAGCCACTGGTGGTGTGACATGCACCACAGTCAGTACCTAACTGTCCCTGGTGAGCATCATTCTTAGCGTGACAAGAATAGCAATCCGGGGGGGTCGCCTTCATATCTGCGATACTTCGGGCGCCTGCATGGCACGCTGGACAGTCCAATGAGGCGTGCTTCCCAGTCAGCGGAAAAGCAACTTTGCTGTGGTCGAAATTGTGACCATAGGTGTCGATCCCATCATGGCAAGCCAGGCAGTTCTCGCCGTATGCCTGGAGGTGAGATTTCATAAAGTCGGCTTTGATCTGCTGGTGGCATGAAACACAGACTGCCTGGTCGAACTTTAGATAGCCATTGACGTGGCATGTTTTACACACGAAGGGAGAACCAGCCGTCTGTTTTTGGTGGGCGATAAGGGAATAACCGAACGCTTCGTGCGAAATATCAGCCATGGACATATCGGTGAGGGCGGCGTTCGGGCCACGGTGATCGGGGTGACAGGAGCGGCAAGGCATGCCAGGCTTTTTCTTCAACTGGTCGCCATGCAAGGTGGATGGATCCTTCAACTGGGCAGCCACATCGGTATGACATTGCATGCAACGATCGGCCATGGTCGCATTCTGCCAGAAAAAAGCGTGGCAAGCGGAACACTTTCCGCTTAGCTCAGCATGAGAGGGCACACCACCCAGATTTGTGCCCGCCTGGGCATTGAGTGCACCTGGACTGAAAAGCATGCCTCCGCGGACAAACCCGACACCGACCACAATCAGTACAACCAACACAGCCGTGATAAGCCCGGGAACTGTCAGACAGCCAAACGGCTTTTTTCCCATCGCCAGCCCTCAACGGAGCAAGGTTGCATACGTTAGCGCCGCCCCAATGTGAATGAAAGCAGCAACGAACAAAGCGATCCCGATCGGGATGTGGATCGCATGCCAGAGAGATAACGTGCGCCTGGTATTGGCAATCAGGGCAACCTGAGTGGCCGCGCCAGGGTCGGTGATCTCGACCCCATCCAGGGAACGTGGCACGCGGGTGTAGATGTAGCGACCAACAAATCCACTGATGACGATGATGATGGTCAGGAGCGTGGTGGCTCCCGCCAGACCGTTGAATTTCCAGGAAGTGTGCAGCAACACCATGTACGGACCGACCAATCCGGTGAAAATATGGAATTGGAGCCAGGACTGCATGCTCCCCCAACGACCTTTCCGGCTCCGTTTACGGAAGGAATACAAGGTTTCGGTCATCAGCATAAGCAAAAAGCCGATGATGCCAATCAAGTGTCCAAAAAGACTCGCAGCAGCTGGGATGGCCCGGTTCAAGTAAACGACGAGGGCATATATCGCCGTGATGATGATGGCAGCCAATATGGAAAGCCAGAGCTCTATATTTTTGGACAGCATTCCTCACTCCTACTACAGCCTGGTCATCTCCTGGTTTTCATCCAAAAATCCATCACCGATTGCCCCAGCTCAGCGCTGGCATTTAGTAACTGAGCCCGAATTGGGGAAATATCGACCTGATTATTGATCAGCTCTCTTATTGGACGAGCTATTTTTTGATCGCCCATTACCAGCGCGCCGAGGATTGTTTTTTCACCGACCATAAGCCGGAGATGGCTTACGTCGGTGCTGCTTTCCGTCGCAAGGGTGTTAGGCAACTGCAGCCAGGTCTCGCTCGAGCCGCGCGTGGTGTAGACCGGACCTTCGTCTCGCCCGCTGCCAATTGCCCCGATAATGGTGGTCATTATATTTCCCAAAAGGAGAACATTGACGGCGACCGTGCGCTGGTAGATCTCTACCTGCCCGGCCATATTTAATGCCGCTGCGCGGCCTTGCTTCCGGCCTGGATGCCAGAGATTATCGATGGACGAGCGACCAGTCAATGGGTCATATATTTGAGACACATCGCCAGCGGCAAAAATATCGGGGTCACTGGTCTGTAGATATTCATTGACCAGGATACCACGATCGGTTTTTAATCCGGCGGCGAGTGCCAGCTCGGTACAGGCTCTCACACCAATGCCGACCCCCACTATTCCGCAGTGGATAACATCACCCGTGCTGGTCCGAACTCCAATCACTTTACCCTTCTTGCCGAGGATCTCAACAATCTCGGTGCGCTGGTGAACGATGGCACCATCATGGACGAGATTGCGCTCGATCATGCGAGCTTCAGGCTCAGCGAGTACATTGGACCAATACCAATCACCACGTAACAGGTAATGCACTTTCACATTCTGCGCTGCCAACCCCTCAACCATCTCTACCCCGAGCACGCCACCGCCGACAACGACCGCGGATTTAGTATGGCGAATCAGCGAAAGGATCTTGCGTGTATCATCGAGATCGTCAAGCTTGACCACCCCTTGTAAATCGGCTCCCGGAACATCCAGTGGGACAGATTTTGCACCTGTGGCAATCAACAGGCGGTCATAGTGTAATGCCTTACCGGGACTTATTTCCAAAGAATGAGAGGGTGGATCGATACGGGTGACACGCGCAGTTACATACTGGAGGTCCAGTTTTTGCTTCCCCTTCTTTAGGTTCGGGAAAAGCTGTTTTTCGGGAATCTCTCCAGTCAGGTAATAAGCCAGCCCGGGACGTGAGTAATAACCATGCGGGTCTTCGCTGATCAGCGTGACGTCAGCTTTTGGTTCCAGGCTACGTAAAGTTTGAGCGGCGGAAATGCCGGCTATGCCCGCCCCGATAATGGCGTAGCGAGTCATTCCTTCCCCCTCGTGTAGATCTCGGTTTTCTCAAAATGCAGCACGCCACGTGGGCAACGATCGATGCATTCTCCACAGGTCAGACAGGTGGGATCCTCGATATACTCCCCCGTCCAAGCATGGAAGCGAACATCGATCCCAATCGGACAGTTGAATGAGCAAATTCCACATTGAATACAACGTTCCGGTTCCGGGACGACGTGCCCAGTGATCATCGTTTGCAAGTGGAGAGACTCGTTGCTCAATGGAGATTGCATGCGTTGAGCCATTTCACCTTGCACCAGATATGATCTTACTGGATACAACCCTTGAATTAGAAAAAGCCGCTAACCGGGAGCAATTTATTATCACACGCGGATATATTCCTTAATGTTCAAGACGAAGATGGCCGCTTTGTGAGTGCCGGTGCCTTCAGCGCTGAAGCTATTCTCTTTGATGATCTCCACCGCCCGATTTATTTTTTCTTCCTCCATGCCGATTAGCATGGTGGTGCTCCCGCGACGAAATAACCCACCCGTAGAGGCAATGCAAGTGACCCGGTACTGCTCATCGGTCAATACGCGGGCAATCTTGTCATAATCGGCATCATTGACGATGGCAATCATCAGTTTCATTGCAGCACCTCCAGGTATTGGTCGATCTCGAGGATAAAGATGGTTGCACCGCCCACCGTGATTGGAATAGGGCTTGGTATGGGAAGGGGCTGTCCTTCGATGGGCATGGATACATATTCAATCCGCTGCCGGCAATTGCGCTTCAGCTCAGACAGCACCAGGTCCACATTGGGGGGCTCCACCGGGATGAGCAAGGTGACGTTTTTGCGGCCGAGGAAAGCCCCAGTGCTGGATAACTCGAAGGCAGTTATAGCAGACCTGCGCAGGGATGTGGTGACCAGATCAGCATCCTGGGCTTGCAGGACAACCAGGAGAATTACAGGTTTAGATTGATCTTGGAGTTCCATGGCTCCCTTCCTCGTCGCCAAGTATACCTGAACTGTTCCTCGTTTACGCTAAGTTGGATTCCAAAACACCTTCTTTAACGTAATGGATCAATTCATCTGTGCTCAGGTTATTAATGCCCAACTTTTCTATCGTCCGCCCGCGGCGCCAATAATCGGTACGGTGTATTATACTGGCTAATTTAATTATCCCATCAATTCCACTGACTGCAACCCCATAACGCTGACCCAGGGAGGCAATTGGCACCAGGCTCATAGGGACATCTTCGAAGATGTAACGGTGGTTTAGGGTGGGGGGCGCATTAATCCCGTAATAGCCAGGTTGGTTGTGAATGGCTTCATTCAGGTCCTCACCGACTGCATCGTAGGAGAGTTTAAGCCACTCCATGCCAGTGCGGGCGCGGATGCCAATGGAAGCCGCAACCGTGACGCGCTCACGATCAAGGGCTTCCAGGACGCGAGCTACGGAGGGCGTCACTCCATCGATGTAGAACTGGAAGTCACCGTGGGTTGATTCGATCCATCCCGAGTTGAGAATGGTCAAAGCCGGGTGAAAGATGGCGCCCATGTTGTTCATCCCGGTCTGCAGCACATCCCCGCCGTCGATGAACTGGGAAAATACTTCCCGCACCTTGTCCAATACAAAATGAGTGCGGTTGGCCGGCAGAGCAGCCAATGGCACAGCCTCCTTGATGCGGAAGATGCGCGCCTGGGCAGGACCATCGGAACGGGAAGCGTAGATGAACGTTTCAGTTTCGGCGATGGTCACGTCGGCTGTGCAGCCGTTATCACGGATCACCTTGCTGAATTCGATCGCCCCGCAGGTACGCCCGGGATGCAGGATGACAATCTGACCATCGGTCAGGTAGGGTGCACAGGCTTTGGCGACATCTGCATGGGCTGAAGATGGAACGACCACCATGATCATCTCGGCTTTTTGCAGCGCTTCGGCGATGTTCGAGGTCACCCGCACCAACTTCCCAAAACCGCGTGGTCCGCCTTCATAGCTCTCCAGGTAAATCCCCCCCAATTCTTTGATTGCAGCCACATTTGCGGCGGTACGATTAAATAATACAATTGGAAAACCCATAAGACCCAAATGAGCCGCCATGGCTTTACCGCCATGCCCAGCACCAACCACGGTTATTTTTAATTTTTCAGCCATAATTTTCTCCTATTTCAGGTACTGTCCCAGCCGGTCAGCTTCGCTTAGAGGCGTTCCATCCGGGTGTATGACGACACAGGAACCATTTAATATGCGGGTATTTATTTGACCCTGGGCAAAAGGGTTGTTCTTCAGCTGGGGGGCATCCAAAATCCCCAATCTCACCGATTGGGCCAGGGTTACCGGATCGGTTAAAGGATCGGAGCCGGTGGGAGAAGCAGGCTGCCGGATCGCGTGGAGGGTGACGGTGGCTTCAGCCACCAGATGCTCCACCTGAGCCTGGACGACGGGATCGGCAGTCATATCGGGGGCACCGCGGATGGCGTTTTCAATTGACCTGCGCGCCAGCAGGCAGGCTTCAATCACGTCTTCAGCGGTGGCAGCGTGGTGAGCCTCTGTGTGACCCACGACGTGGATGATGTGCGGTTTAAGCGCCATTTGGAGGTAGATGCTGGATGCCAGGTGAGCGCGAGCGGCAGTCAGATCCACCGGGTAGCTGAGCAAGCCGGTGCGGGTTTGCTTCCAGATGTGAAAGCCATCATCTGCCAAAGGCTCAATCAATTTGAGGGCGGCCAACATTTTGGCTAAATCCATCGCGTCCGAGGCGCCGGGAGGGCTGTTGAACATCAGCTGAGCAATATAGTCGTGAACGCCAAACGCACGGGCGTTATACGCCGACAGAAAGGCGGATACCACAAAGATCACGTCGGGGGCGTCGCGCATGCCCCAATGATGTGGCTCGTTCAGCTCCACCGGCACCCCACGCTCGCCATACCAAGCCATCACATGCTGGTGCTCGCGGATCGAGCCTTCCAGATCCCACGGGCCTCTGCCATCCATCTGGTTGAACCAGAACAGTGGAATGGCGCACCAGGCAATATTGATTGTGTCCAGGTACATCTCAGCCAGGCGGATGAAATCATCTGTGCCGGAATAGGTACGCATGAGAGGGTAGTTCCCCTGCCGGCTGGCAGTATAAAGCGCCTGATAGTCAGCGGCTGTGCGCACCGGCACACCCCCCGCACCCTTGCGACGGGCATCCTGCCGCTCGGGATGGAAGAAATTTTCCTGGGCGTCCTGGTCGATACCCAACGAGATGACGTCCAGGACCTTCGCCCGGGAAATCTTCTCCACACCCCGAAGAGTGTCTTCCAGGGTGGGCAGACCGAAATGATGCCGTAAAAGGGGATAGGGAGATTTCAATTGAATCCGCTCGACCAACGAGTGGGGGTAATCCTGCTCCGAAGGCTGGGATGAGACCTGCCCCTTGAGATAGGCGAGTACCTCTTCGGGAGGCTGGCTGCCATCGAAGACACGCTCGAAGAAACCCAGCTGACGGGCTTTTTCTGCCACGGGAGGTGTGCCGCCAAAGGCAAACCGCACCCCGGAGGATCTCAGATTGTCAGCGGCTTCGGCGAACTCACCCAGCAAACGCTCACCCGTCTCGGGGGTGAGCCGGTAGGACACGCCGACCAGGGCGGCATCTTCCTCACGGGCTGCAATCAGGACAGCCTCGATCGTGACAGCCGGACCCAGGAAGACCGCGCGCCAACCGGCAATCTCAGCCAAGCGTAGAAAGCTCAGCACCCCTGCGACGTGCACACATTCCCCCAGTGCTGCAGCCACGACTGTCTTTTGCATGTACCCTCCGCACAACCTGCTAATCAGTAAAGACCCATCAGGATAAACTGTTGTGGAGATGCTGAAAAGCAGAGTTAATTAAGGATGAAACACCGCGATAAGACTCTTACTTCTTCTAAAGTGATCTTCCCAATCTTGTGTATTCGGATAGATTGGAAATACCACAAGACCATCCGCAGAACCGAACTGCAGTTAAGAACCAAAACACAACCAATATCGCGCCAAGAGCGAAAGTAAAACTTATATTATCCCGAAATATTTGAGGTGTCAACGAACAATAAACGGTAATTGATTAGACTTTTATCAATCAGTAGAATCATGAGGTCTTTGCGATCAAATCTTTCGTTGGATGCCTAGATAAAATAATCTTCGTCCTTACGTCCTGGATATTTAGGGGTTAAACCTGCTCACTAGGCAGATTTAGTATTTAATGGTGCGGTTGTTGTGGAGTTGGCAGGTTATTTGATTGAATCAAATTTTGAGCATGGTTACATCCTTTCTTTTGTAGAATCAAAAAAAGGCCGCTTTAACGTGAAATGGGCCGAAATAAGATGCCGCGCAAAGACGCAGTCAGCAGGCTGCGTAGGTATCTGACCCCACTCTCCAATGTCCTGGCGATACTCTATGGGGTCATCGACACATGGGGAACATATTCAACTGTTTTTGATACCCCCCGCATTTACTCTGGAGGCGCGATAACCTCTAACATAATCAGGCGACAACCGGATGGTATTGTATATTAGAGAAAAACCCAGAGGAATGGATGATTGCAGGGCAAGAAAAGAGGGTGTATGATGTGAACAAATGGTTTTTTATCATATTGCGCATTCAAAGGCTGCCTAGAATTACTTGTTACCAAAGCTAGGAATACGGAAATGGCAAATAGATGAGCACCGAATGGGAAAAACTAACTCAGGAAGTGGAGAATCTCTATAACGCCGGTAAATGTGATCGAGCAATTAGTGTAGCGAAGAAGGCACTTACTGTAGCGGAGAGTAACCTGGGTCCGAACCATCCCGATGTTGCAAACAGCTTATACAACCTTGCCTATCTATATTACAACCAGGGTAAATACGCGCAGGCTGAGCAGTTCTATGAGCGCGCATTTGCTATCTATGAGAATGCCCTCGGCCCTGACCATCCGGATGTGGCTATGAGCTTGTACAATCTGGCCTCTCTTTATTCCCAGCAGGGTAAATACGCGCTAGCTGAGCCTCTCTTCAACCGGGCAATGGCAATCTATGAGAAAACCCTCGGCCCGGACCATCCCGATGTGGCATCGAGCCTGCACAACCTGGCACTTCTTTATTTCTACCAAGGTCAATACATGCGGGCCGAGTTGCTCCTCAAGCGCGCACTGACGATCCGGGTGAATGCCCTCGGATCGGACCATCCCTATGTAGCCATGAGTCTATTCAACTTGGCCACTCTTTATAACAACCAGGGTCAATATGAGCAGGCTGAGCCACTCTACAGGCACGCACTGGCTATCTATGAGAATGCCCTCGGACCAGACCATCCCGATGTGGCAGAGACCCTGTACAACCTGGCCAATCTTTATTACAACCAGGGTCAATATGAGCAGGCTGAGCCGCTCTTCAAGCGAGCACTGGCAATTGAGGAGAATGCCCTCGGACCAGACCATCCCAGTGTGGCAGAGTGGCTGAACAACCTGGCCAATCTTTATTCCGACCAAGGTCAATACGCACAAGCCGAGCCGCTGTACAAGGGCGCACTCGCGATCCAGGAGATTGCCTTAAGCCCAACCCACCCCGATGTGGCAAATAGTCTGTACAATCTTGCCAATCTTTATTACCACCAAGGTCAATACGCGCAAGCCGAGCCGCTCTATAAGCGCGCCCTTATGATCTGGGAAAATAGCCTCGGACCGGACCATATCTATGTGGCAAATAGCCTGAATAGACTAGCTAATCTTTATTACAACCAGGGTCAGATAGCACAGGCTGAACTGCTCTTCAAGCGCTCACTGGCGATCTACGAGAATGCTCTCCGCCCGGACCACCCTAAAGTGATATCCAGCCTTAAAGATTTGGCAAATTTCTATCGAAAAACCGGTCGGATCAAGAAGGCTGAAGCGTTGGAAGATAAGCTGGCAGCATCGCAACCTAAATAAGCGCATTCTTCCCCCGAGAGTAGAAAAATTTCTTGGCCAGCTCAGTCGCGACGACGTATAACGCTGTCAGTCCCAGCATGGTCAGCATAAGTGGCGCGGGCAAGGGGACAAAACCAAACACAGAAGAGATGAATGGCAGGTATGGCAGCGCGATGGCAATTCCAATGAAGATCAATGTACTCACCAGTAAGAGTTTGCCCGGTCGGCTGCGGAAGAAGAGATGCCGCGTGCGCACCACCAGGGCGATGACCAACTCTGTTATCAAGGACTCGACGAACCAGCCTGTGCGGAACTCTTCCGGTGAAGCCTGGAACAGAAACAGCAACGTCCCAAAGGTCAGGAAGTCGAAGATCGAACTTACCAGGCCGAAGAGAATCATATAGTTGCGGATGAAGTTGGTGTTCCAACGGCGCGGTTTCTCCACCATTTCTGGGTCAACATTGTCACTGGCGATGGTTATAGCGGGAATGTCGGAGAGGAAATTGTTGAGCAGGATTTGCGGAGCAAGCAGGGGCAGAAATGACAGTAGCAGCGAAGCCCCGGCCATGCTAAACATGTTGCCGAAGTTGGCGCTGATGGTGGTGAGGATGTACTTGAGGGTATTGGCGAACGTCACGCGACCCTCATCAATACCTTGCCTCAAGATGGCCAAATCCTGCTTAAGCAGCACAAAGTCAGCCGCCTCTTTGGCCACATCTACAGCTGTATCCACAGAGATGCCCACGTCTGCGGCGTGCAGAGCTGGTGCGTCGTTGATGCCATCGCCCATATAGCCAACCACGTGCTTGGTCTTTTGCAGCGCGAGGATAATGCGCTCCTTTTGGTTGGGATCCACTTCGGCGAAGAGGGTGGTACGTTCAGCAAGGTGCCAGAGTGCCTCGTCACGCATGTCGTTCAACTGACTTCCTGTCAGCACCCCTTGTAGTGGAAGTTTCACCGCCTCCGCGACATGGCGAGCCACTTTCTGGTTGTCACCGGTGATGATCTTGATCTGCACCCCGCGCTTAGCCAGATCGACAATGACTTGCTGTACATCAGCTTTCGGTGGATCGAAGAAGAGCAGGAAGCCGGTGAAGTTAAGCGCCTTTTCATCGGCTTGCGAATAGGTTTCGGGTCGCCCGTTTACCGTTTTCGTCGCCAGGCCAAGCACGCGGAAACCTTTTTCGCTCCATTCGCTATAGTGCTGTTCAATCTCTGCCCGCGTGGTAGCGTCTAACGGATGGGTTCCATCCCCAGATTGAATGCTGGTAGAGATGCTCAGAATGTTATCCAATGCTCCCTTGGTGATGAGGGTACGCTCGCCCTGGGCATTAGCGGTGACCATACTCAGGCGCTTGCGCACGAAGTCATAGGGGATTTCATCCACTTTTTGATCTGCGCTGATGTCCAGCCCAGCCTTCAGAGCGGTAGCCTGGATCGCATCATCCAGCGGATTGGTCAGCCCAGTCTGGTAGTGCGCATTGAGATAAGCGTACCTCAGAACGGCATCGGATGGTTGACCATGCAAATCGAGGGCGCCATCAAGACGAACTACGCCTTCAGTAAGCGTGCCGGTCTTGTCGGTGCACAGCACATCCATGCTGCCAAAGTTCTCGATGGAGGTCAAACGACGCACGATCACGCCGCGTTTAGCCATCTGTTGGGCGCCGTGGGAGAGTGTGATACTGATAATGGCGGGCAAGAGCTCGGGAGTGAGGCCTACTGCAAGTGCCAGAGTAAAAAGAAGTGAGTCTAAAAATGGCTTGGCGAGCAGGACGTTGACGGTCAAAATGATAACCACCATCACCAACATGACCTGCGTGAGCAAATTACCAAAGTGACGGATGCCGCGTT
>JBGOYO010000056.1:0-10883 GCA_041479715.1 Anaerolineae bacterium | reverse complement strand
CCGAATACGAGGGCGAAAAACAGCCACAAGGAACGCTCGCCTGAAAAAGGCTGAAGATGTACATCCTGCACCCCCAGGGATTTTAGCTGTGCCTGCACATATTCAGCCGCCTCTTTCTCAGCCAGAGTGGCCGAACCGCGCGGGGTCCGTGCAAGGATTTGAGCGTGAGAAAGGGCGCGGGCGGCAAAATTGAAGCTCAAGGCTTGATCTCCATCATCGCTCCGGCGCTGTTACCCTGTACTTCTGGGAAGTAAACCATCCAGGCCCGGGCGGGGAGCAGGTGGTATTCGCCAGCTTGCAGGATACTGATTGTATAGGTCAGGTCATAAGTACCCGCCGGTAGGTAGGCAGCTGTCCAGCTGATGTGATCGTCATAGATGCGGGCGGGATCGAACAGCCACCAGCCCCATCCCTGGCTGTAGGGGTCGCGCGGGTCATACAGTGGAGCTGGCTCTCCGTTCACACCCAGCTGGGAAGTTTTTAACTGCGTGTTGAGGATTTCTGCCCCGGCGGGGAGGTAATCTTCGACCATGAAATGATAGGCATCATTGGGCACGACGATGGTCAGGCGCACGGTCAACATATCTCCCACCTTGGATGTAGTAACCGGAACCGCCGTTTTTAGGTCTGCTCCCAGGGGATAGTAAGACCGACTGACACTGATTCCCCGGTCGAGGGGTGCAACGTCTTCCACCGGGCGGGACACATTCAGCGCCGCAGTGTAGTACAGGCGCCCTGTGCCGGGGTCCCTCTGGATGACCAGGGCGTTTGGGTCGTGCGGGTACAGGCTACTCACCGGCAGGCTGGTCATCACCGGGTTCAGCTGGGTCTCGCCGCCGGCCTGTCCACTGGCAATTAGAGTTCCATTCAAGCTGGCGCTGAAGCTGTAGTTGCTGCCCAGTTCGCCCGTGCCTTTCATCACTTCGTCCATGGCGAGCAGGATCCAGGTGTTTTCATAGCTGGAGCTCCAATAGCCTTCGGGCTGGCGGTTGGACATCAGGTAATTCACCGCATCAGGGATCAGCGTGGAGGCTGGCTCAAGCTGCGCCAGCGTATAAACCACCATGGCGGTGTTGGAAAGGGTGGAGGTCATGTTACGCCAGTCGGGGTTGGGTGCTTCCCAGTGCACACCGGTGGCTGAACGGATGGCAGTGGCCTGCAGGTCTGAGACCAGGGTTGGGATCTGCGGGCTGCTTGATGAAAACAGATCGAGCGACAGCGCCAGCAGGGCTTTAGCCCACGGGCTGAGCTGGTCGCGCACCTGGTACAGCTGGTTGGCGCTCTCCTGGTTACCTGACCCGGCTTGCTTGAGGGCGAAGTTTTCAAATGCCAGGCGGTCGAGCATCCAGGCCTGTGTGGTGGGAGCGGGAGGGATCATGGTCGAGGAAATATAGCTCGTGGCGTTGGTGATGGCATTCTCTGGTACCGTAATGCCTGCCTCCCGCGAGGCCGCCAGCCCGATCAGCGCGAAGGAGCTGATATAGGCATCGCTTTCCCCTTCCTGGCACCAGCTCCAGCCACCGTCTGCATGCTGTAGGGTGAGCAGCTGCGATAGGCCCTGGTTGAGGGTGCGGTCCAGGCGGGCTTTTAAGTCGGGGGAGTCGATGCCGAAGCTCTGCAGGGTGGAATACGTCACCAGGTTGGGTAAGAAGCTCGATAGGATGGGCTCGGTGCAGCTGGATGGATAGATTTCGAGGGCGTCGAGGCTGTCCAGCATGGCAGCAGCCAGGGAAGGGTCGAGTTCAACATTAAGCGCTCCGCTGCTGGCATCGAACGTGACCGGCAGGCTGACCAGCTCGAGACGCTGGCTGCTATCCGGAAGGATACCTGAAGTGGCAAACGTCTGGGGAGCGGTATAACGTAGCACGGGCAATGCGCCATTGGAGACCAGGATGGCATCTTGCAGGTTGCCAGCCTGGACGGAGAACCGCAAGGAGGCACTGGCAACATCTTCGGCAGTGCCCCACCATTCCAGCCGGGTGCGTCCATTGCCTGGCACACTGACTGGCTGGGTCATTAGGGTGGGATCATCCAGGGTAAAACCGGATGCCTGAAGGGTGGCTGTCCCCTCAAGGGCATTGGGAGTGTTGTTCTGCACCACGGCTGCGAGCAAGGCGTGGTCACCTACCACCAGGAAGCGCGGTGTCACCGGTCGGATCAACAAGTCTGACGTGGTGATCACCTGCAGCTGGGCTTCACCCACCTGGGTATCACGGGTCAACCCGCGCACCAGCACCTGCCAAGTGGTCAGGCTGTCGGGAAGGTTCATGCTGACGGCAGCTTCTCCGTTGGCATCGGTGACAATTTGAGCATCCCAATAGGCCGTGTCGGGGAAGTTCTCGCGGGTGACCGAGGCAGGGGCTTCACCTCCACCGCCACCACCCATCCCACCCGGCAAATAGCGCAGGCGCTGACCTGATGCAGCCAGGCTGATCCCCGTACGGATGTTTAGATCTTGCCTACCGTAGAAGGCGGAGTAAATATCCTTTGCATTGGGGTCAGCGAGGCTGAGCACAGCCAGGTCCACCACCGAAAGAGAGAATTCTCCCTCCACAGGGGTGCCACCGGGATCCGTGATGCGCAGGTTGAACGTCACCGGCTCACCGGGTCCGGTGCGTTCGGGGGTGCTGGTGAGGGTCACTTTCAAGTATTCAAAAGAAGGGTCGATCGCCAGGTTGACGTAGCCCTGGCGGAAGTCGGGGTTGCCCTGGTCGTCCGCACCCAGCAGTGTGACTGAAATGTATACATTAGGGGCGTCATCTGTGGTGAGGGCGAGTGGGATAGTGCTGCCGCCTGGTTCTAGGTGCAAAATTTGATGCTGCATGACTTTGCCGCGCTCGATTGTCAGCAGACCAAGAGCGGTGGTGCTGAAGGGATTGGGCACGAAGATTAGGGCGGTATCACCTGGAGAATAGGAATCCTTATCAGCCACCAGGCGGATACGCTGGTTGGGAATGGATGGCCACACCCCCTGGCCTGCCCCCCCGACCCAGATGATGACCTGGGTCAGCGTGCCATCTCCGGAGACGTCCAGCTGATAGGTGCCAGGCTCGGGAGGAATGAATGTCATGCGACCCGTTCCATCTGCAGCCGTGGTGAGCGTATCGCTGGCGATGGGCGTGTAGACAGCCTCGAAGGTGGGCAGCATGTATCCCGGTGCGTCGGTTACGGGATCGTGGCGCACCCACACCACGCGCTGGAACTGGGCAGAGAGATTGCGCACCCCGGCCGGGTTACCTTCCCAATCTGCTACCATAACGGTGAATCCCGCATCCGATTTTGCCTGGTATGACCAGGCATCAGGATGCACCCCGATGTAATAATTGGCGGGGTTGACGTAGGTGGAGCTGCGCGCACTCACCGGCTGGCCGCTCTCATCCTTCATCGTGACTTCTAGCGTATACTGCTGGCGACCGGATTTTGGCGGGGCAGGAGTGTTCACGGAAGCCAGTCCATTGGCATCCGTCCTGACGTCCCCTTCGGTCACCACATCACCCAGCCCGGAAGGAGGGAAGTTGTAACTGTAGGCTTCCAACCAGCTCGTATCCACCGGACCAACCTGGTAATTGGGAACATTGAAAGTTGCCTGCTGGCGATACAGTATCCAATGCACCGGCAGGTTCCCGGCAGGGGCATCGAAGAAGTACCGCGCGTTGACTTGAGCACTCAGGGCGGTGCCACTCAGCACGTCAGTGGATTGGAACGCCACCTGCAGGTTGATCTCTGGTTTACGGTAATCGGCAACCTTGAACCCCAGGTAAATCGAATAATCGGGGTCGTAGAATGTGTAATCCCCGGGGACACTGTCGGATGGCAGGGTATATTCCCCATGCCCGGTACCAAAGGCGGAGAGGGGCACATCGAAGCTGGCAATTGTGTTTCCTTGGGGACCATTGATTTCCAGGTGGTAGGAGCTGCTGTCAGGCAGCAAGTAACGACCATTGGATGGCTTTCGGGCGACCAGGCGGTAATAGACTGTGTCTCCGGGGCGATAGATCGGGCGGTCAGTGTAGAGGTAACCCCGTATATTGGGGGGAAAATAATCGGAGATAATATTAAAATTCCAGGGACTGATCCCTTCATCCCAGTACGACATGGCAAACCCAAAGTTATCCTCACCTTGTTGACCCAGGATGACAAAAGAGCTGTTATATGGATCCTGATATGCCGTAATGGGACCCTGGAACACTCCATCAACGTCTGTTGTTCCATTCACCAGCACATTCCCCGATTCGTCATAGACCGTCACCGGCAGGTCAGCTGCGGGCGTGTTGGTCTCCAGGTCAACCGCCCAGACGAAAGCTTCTGTTGGGCTGAGTTTGAGGGTTGTCTGGTAGTGGCTGATGGCGAGAGTAAACATGTTGCCATAAGTGGAACTATCCGGATAATTCAAGCGCATGAAATACAAGCCGGGGCTGCGCGGCTGCCCATCCGGAGAGACCGGTATGGTGACGGTGGTGGACTTGTCAGGTGGCACATCCGGGTGGAAGGTCCACGATTCCGCATCTGCCGGGATGAAGCTTTGTTGGAATTCATAGCCATTGTTGCCCGACATCTGCGCCAGATCAGCTACCGTCAAGCTACCCAATGTGATGGGAATCTCCGACAGGTTGGTTACCTGGGCTAGGAAGCCTTTATCCTGGGCAGTGAGGAAGGTTGTGCTTGAGTTATACGGGAATTGCACCGTACCTGCCAGCGGGGCAGTGTGAAAATGAAGGCTATACGCCTGCCCCAATCGGCTGCCCCACAGGTCGGTCAGGTCAGGCGAAACGGTGAGGATGTAATCGGTGGAGGGGTCAAAGCTACCGTAGAAGGAGAGCAGCATCAGTCCTTCATCCATCCAGGCGCCAGTATTGGGGACAGTGGGAGTGAAGGTAACATAATCGCCGATGGTATTGGCGTCTACGTAGGTGGGCAAGTATAAGCCCAGGCCTCCATAATTTGTCATCGTCCCGCCGTCGGTTGGCACACTGCCGGTAATGGCTAGATCGGAGACGGTATGCCACGTCTCGCGAATTTGCTGACCCAGGGGCGTGCCACCCAGGGCGGCAGCCTGGCCACCCAGCACAATGGAATAGGATGTATCACGCTGAAGCAGGGTGGTGGGAGTGAAAGCGAAAGTGGTGGAATTATCATTCCAACCAGACTGCCCGCTGACAATACTTCCATCACTGGTTAGGAGGGAGAAATTGGTCTCCACGCTGGCAGTATCCATCGAATAGCTGAAACTAAGCTGCACGCTGGCATCCAGTCGCACGTAGCTGGTGTTATCTGCGGGTATCGTTGATACCAGGCGCGGCAAGATGGTGCTGAACGACCAGCCTGTTGCAGACTCCAAGGGCGTGCCGTTGGTGCTGGTTAGCTGCGGGTTAATGCTCACCACGTAGTTTGTTCCACCTGCCAGGGCTGGCTGGGGATAGAAAATATAGGTGCTGGTGTTGATCCACTCACCCTTCCCCTGGGCCGATGGCATGAGGGTAAACCCTTCAGGCAAGCCAGCAGGGGCAGCACCCAGTGCGACGACCGGCTGGCTGAAAGCTGCTACGACAGCCGAGGTCGGGTCTACATCGGTGCTATCAGCCGCTGGCAGGCTCTGGACCAGGGTCAGGTTTGGGCTGGTGGAATAGGTCAGGCTGATCGGTCGTAGGAGCGCCATCCCTTTAGCGGATTTGGCGTTGGGACCGATGTTGATGACCTGGGACGTGCCGGGCAGCAGGGGTTTATCGGGGTTGAAGGTGACTGTGGAGTCGTCCTGCCAGCTGAAGCTGCCTGAAAGGGAGGGTTGCCCGGTGAGGGCAGCCTCGACGGACGTGCGCTGCATGGGCTGGTTGAAATAGAACGTGATTGGGTTTTTGACGGCGATCTGTGCCCCCGGCAGGGGGTCGGTTTCCACCAGCGCGGGTGGCTGGGTCTGCGGCAGCGGTGTAGGTGTCGCTGTTACTGTGGGGGTTACAACACTCCTGGTGGGGGTGAGTGCGCCTTGTGTAGGGGAAACCTTGCTGCAGCCGGCCAGTGACCAAACCAGGCTGACCAGGATGAGGGTGGAAGTCAGGTTAAATAAAATGGATGGCTTGCGGTGCATCCCGTGTCGGGAATGGGAGGAGCGCATAGGTTTCTCTCCTTTACGGAAGGGGATGGACCTTCCCAGGTTGGATGGATTATAACATCGTCATTTTTAGACGTTATTTAGCCGCGATTTGTTCACACCAATCCCTGTTCTAGGTCTGCCAGGATATCAGGCAGGTTCTCGATGCCCACCGAAAGGCGCACCAGCCCATCGGTGATGCCCTGATTCAGGCGGTCTTCACGCGGCACCGGGCCATGGGTCATGCTGGCAGGGTGCTCGATCAGTGTATCCACCATCCCCAGGGAAACCGCCAGGGTCGCCAGCCGCACCCGCTCCATCAGCTGAATTCCAGCCTGCATGCCGCCTTTAAGCTCGAAGGAAAGCATTCCGCCAAAAGCGAACATCTGTTGCGCCGCAATGGAGTGATAGGAGTTATCCTCCAATCCCGGGTAATGCACTTCAGCCACCGCCGGATGGGAGGCGAGGAAACGAGCCACCTGCATCGCATTCTCGCAATGACGCTGCATGCGCAGCTCGAAGGTTTTTAATCCTAAATTCGCCAGCCAGGTATCGAATGGACTGGGGATGCCCCCCAATATCTTGACGAAGGTGTAAAGCGTTTTGTGGATGTAATCAGGATGTGCGCTAACGACCGCGCCGCCGGTGAGGGCGCCGTGCCCTGACAGGAACTTGGTGGTGGAGTGCATCACGATATCGGCCCCCAGGCTGAGCGGCCTTTGGCAGTAGGGAGTGGCAAAGGTGTTATCTACCGCCAGCCAGGCGCCGTGCCGGTGGGCAAGCTCAGCTAAGCGATTAAGGTCAACCACCGCCATGGTCGGGTTGGCAGGGGTCTCGGCATAGGCCAGTTTTGCGCTCGGATGAGCTTCGAAGGCCGCCTCCCAGCCCGCCAGGCTCACGTCGCGCACCCAGGCAACCTGGATACCCAGGGTGGGTGCGATTTCCTTGAGGAAAGTGAACGTGGCGCTGTAAACCGCTTCCTGGGCCACGATGGTATCGCCGGATTTGAGCAGTGAGAACAACACCGCTGTGATAGCCGCCATGCCCGAGCTGAATACCTGCCCCGCGACCAGCTCAGCAGGATCCGTATCCGGCTGGAGGTGTATCAGGTCGAAGCCCTCCAGTGTGGCAATTTTTAACGCCAGCTGGTCAAGGTTGGGGTTGGCGAGACGGGTATAGTAATAGCCCGGCTCGGTGCGGGCGACGATCCCCGCTCCGGTGGCGACGTCAGGGAAATTAAACGTGGATGTCTGGTAGATGGGTGTTACATGGGTGTGGTGGGGGTTTTCATCTTCCCCAATATGAGTGACCAGGGTGCTGATGCTGTGCTTGGGCGAAAAGTGGTACATATATTGCTCCTCCTGTGGATGTGGAACCGGTTGAGGTGATTATACGTCTTAAAGCATACCCGCTGAAAATGGCTGGAATTACTCATCCAATTCTCAGCAAAATAGTCTCATTCGTGCCAAACCACGCGAGACTCTCTGGTAGAATCGACCTATGACTTCAAACACCGGGGCTCAAGCCCATCCACGCATGGCCCGTGCTCCAGCAATCACCCACAAGGCCAGCCCAATCAGCCAGGCAATCCTGGCGCTTTGCATTGGTCTCGGGCTCTTAGCCCTGTTGGTCGTGTCGCTGCCCGGGATATATGCGCGCATGTATGACGGGCGCATCTTCCCCGGCGTGGCGGTGGGAGGGGTGAACCTCTCGGGTTTGAGCACCGCACAGGCGTCCGAAATGCTCCGCGAAAAGCTGGACTACCCCCAGCGCGGGAAGATCGTCTTCCAGGAAGGCACTAACCTGTGGACGGCGAAACCTGCCGAGCTCGGCTTGACCCTGGATACCCAGACGACCGCTCTGGCAGCCTACAACCTGGGTCGGACCGGCAGCCTGGCAGCCCGCATGGCTGACCAATGGCGTGCCTGGTCAAGCGGGGTCGAGCTGGCGCCGTGGTTCGTTTTTGACCAGCGCGTGGCGCAAAATTACCTGAAGGGGATCGCCGACAAGGTAGACCGACCGATCATCGAAGCCAGCCTGGGGATCAGTGGGGTGGATGTGGTGGTCAATTCTGGTCAGGTAGGACGCAACCTTGACGTCGCCAACGCCCTCACCAATCTTGACTCCCAGATGAAGACGATGACGGATGGTCTTATTCCGCTGGTAGTGAAGGAAACTCCGCCGGTGATCCTGGATGCCACCGCTCAGGCTGATCTGGCCCGCCAGATCTTATCTGCGCCGCTCACCCTGTGTATCCTCAATGCCGAGCCGGGTGACGCAGGACCGTGGGCGTTCGAGCCCGCTGCTCTGGTGCAGATGCTGACCATCAACCGGGTTAAAACGGATAGCGGCGAGACATACCAGGTGGGTCTTAGCCCGGATGCACTCCGCACGTTCCTGATGAATATTGCCCCACCCTTGAGCCGCGACCCGCAAAATGCGCGCTTCATCTTCAATGATGATACTCGCAAGCTGGAAGTGATCCAGCCCGCGGTTATCGGACGAGCGCTGGACATTGATTCCAGTCTGGCGCAGATCAACCAGCAGCTGCTCAGTGGCAACCACAATGTCGACCTGGTGATGCAGACCACCAATCCAGCGGTTACCAACGATGCCACAGCGGAGAGCCTGGGGATCACCGAGCTGACCAGCGAATATACGTCCTATTTTTATGGCTCGGACGCTGCCCGTATCCAGAATATCCAAACGGCAGCTTCCCGCTTCCACGGCTTGCTGATCGCTCCTGGGGCAACTTTCTCCATGGCGGATGCGCTGGGCGATGTAAGCCTGGATACAGGCTTTGCCGAAGCCTTGATCATCTTTGGCGACCGCACCATCAAGGGCGTAGGTGGAGGTGTGTGCCAGGTGAGCACCACCTTGTTCCGCACCGCCTTTTTTGGTGGCTACCAGATCGATGAGCGCTGGTTCCATGCCTACCGGGTGAAGTATTACGAACAGACCGCCAGCGGTGGACATGATGAAAACCTGGCCGGGTTGGATGCCACCGTGTTTGCCCCCGAGGTGGACTTCCGCTTCACCAACGATTCCCCCTACTGGCTGCTGATGGAGACCTACCCCACCAAGACTTCGCTCACCTGGAAGTTCTATTCCACCTCCGATGGGCGGACTGTGGATTGGCAAACCAGCGGACTGCAGAACGTCGTCGAGCCTCCAGCCCCGTTGTATGAAGAGAACCCTGACCTGCAAAAGGATGAGATCAAGCAGGTGGATTGGGCGGTGGCTGGCGCAGACGTGAGCATAACGCGCACCGTCTCCCGCGATGGCTCTATCATCCATGACGATACCTTCAATACGCATTACCTGCCCTGGCAGGCGAAGTACCAGTATGGTCCCGGGACAGAAGTTCCCACACCCGAGCCAACCCCCAACCCGTAATACCCGTTGTCATTTCGGAATCCCCCCTGGTCTTGGGGGAGAATCCCCCGATTTCTGGGGGAAGCAGTGTTCTTCTGGCGTGGTTATCTCCTCCAAACACTTCTCAAATAGAATCATTCCTTCTTGAACCCATCTTCGGTGATATCTTGCCAGGGCAAGGTTAATTTTTAAGGTAGAATAATCCTGTGAAATAATGAGTTCACCCTGCGAATTCACCAAGCGTCTGATATGCCTGCTTTCAGAAGCGGTATGGACCAGTCCTTACCAGGTGAAAACCAGAAATTAGCTGACAACAATCGGAGGAATTATGGTCAGTCAAGAGCTGCTTGAGATTTTACGCTGCCCGAATTGCGTGCGGGAAAAAGAAGGCCTGCTGGATTATTACAAGGAATCCTGGCTGATCTGCCACGACTGCGACCGCAAGTACCCGATCCGCGATGATATCCCGGTGATGCTGATCGATGAGGGTGACAAGTGGATCAGCACGAAGCGTGAGGATCTGCCCGTACCCCCGCCCGATAAGTAAACCCGCATCGCTTAATAGGATGTGGCACCCGCGTTTTTATTGGTATGAACATGGAAAGCTATGCAGATATCCTGAATGAGCTGAGCTGTGGGGACGATGAACGGGCGCAGGCAGCCTTATCCCACCTGGCTGTGTGGGGACCTGAAGTGGTGGAGCCGCTGCGGGAGCGTCTATCAAACATGGAAGCGGAAGTGCGCTGGTGGGCAGTGCGTGGGCTGGCAGAAATTGATGATGAACGCGTACCAGCACTTTTAGTGAGCTCACTTTCCGACCCCGACAAATCTGTGCGCTGGTGCGCCGGCCTGGCGCTCAGAACACATCCATCGGAAAAAGCAGCCCCGACTTTGCTGAATCTGCTGTCCGATGAGGATGCCCTAACTCGCCGCCTGGCAGGTGATGCGTTGGTAGCGCTTGGCGGTCAGGCGGTTCCTCAGCTAATCGATGCCATGCAGCATGGTGAGCATCTCGCCCGCCTGGAAGCGGTGCGCGCCTTGGCCAAAATAGGCGATCAGCGCTCCATCCCGGCCTTGTTCGAAGCCCTGGATAACAGCTCAGCCTTGATCGAGTATTGGGCCAGCGAGGGGTTGGAGAAGATGGGGGTGGGGATGGTGTTCTATAAGCCAGAGTAGGGGCGAAGCACGAGGGCGATCTTTGCCCGAAGCATCGCGAGCGTTCTTCGTCAGCGATGGCAAGCGCTGAAAATGCAAATTTCTGCATCCTAACATGAACGTCTATCTTGGTTGTAGAGGCGCAGGGGAGGGATCCGCAAAAAAGCTTGTTCAAATTTCTCCCCTGCGCCCCTACCGAGTGATTTAATCCCTTTCTTTAGTTTATCTGTGTTTATATGTGGCAAATTCTTATCATCAGCGAATATCT
>JBGOYO010000055.1:0-10949 GCA_041479715.1 Anaerolineae bacterium | reverse complement strand
TAGTCCTTAGTGTTATATTTTTATTTGCCGCCCGTCTGATGCTCGCCCATATGGAGAAGCTGGCCATCCGCGAAGGGCGTCTCACTGAAAACCGGCGCTGATCTGGCCCTGAGGCTTGATATGCAGTCATCCAAACTCCAAGACAACCGCACTCTTCCCACCTACACCCGTTCCTTCCGCCTTGCCGCCTGGCTCGGTTGGCAGATCGAATCCAACTGGACCGACCCCTTCCTGTTCGCCATTTACTCGATCATCAAACCTCTGGCGGGGGCTGCGATATTAGTGGTCATGTATAGCGTCATCACCAGCGGTAATTATGCCGCCCCAATTTTCACTTACATTTACCTGGGAAATGCGTTTTACATCTACGTCGGTTCCGTCATGACCGGGATATCCTGGGCAGTGATCGACGACCGTGAGCATTACAAGACCCTCAAGTTTATGTACATTGCCCCCATTAATATCCCGGCTTATCTCATCGGGCGTGGGGTTGCCAAATTCCTGGTCGGTTCGATCTCGGTTTTTATCACGATCATCTTCGGCGTGCTCTTCCTGCATGTAAGTGTCGAGCTTGCCGCCATCAATTGGCCTCTCTTTGTAGGATCCCTCGGCATTGGCATTGTCATGCTCGCCATGATGGGTCTGATCCTCGCTGGTATTAGCCTGATGATCGTCAACCACGTCTGGTTCATCGGCGATGCCGTAGCCGGGGCGCTTTTCCTGTTCAGTGGCGCCATCTTTCCACTGGAAGTCCTGCCGGTCTGGATCCGCTGGATCGGCTACCTGAATCCGGTCACTTATTGGCTGGAGATTTTACGGCGTGCTTTAGTTGGTCAAGTTGCTGCAGCATTTCCAACCTTTGAGAATTTAAGCAATCTTCAAATCGTTGGCATCCTGATTGTATTGTCCATCGTTTTTGGCGTAATCTCCTACTTCCTCTTCCGCTATTGTGAGCACATTGCCCGTGAAAAAGGCATGCTCGACATGGTGACGAACTATTAATTCATTCTGTCAGGACAGCTTTTCTCCATGAACCAATCTACCTTAAATCATGCTTCACATGTCTATCCGGCCAGTCCTCCGATATATATCGGCTTGCTCGCCACCAGTCCGATTGGTCCTCTATGGGTTGCAGTTACTGAAAGGGGGCTTGCTGCGGTGGAATGGAGCATGTCTCAAACAGATTTCTCAACGCTCATTGAGCATCGTTTCCATGCTGCGGTTGTTTACGACGAATCCCGCGCTGCCGAGCCGCTCAGTCAGATCCTGGAATACCTTTCCGGTTCAAGGCGACAATTTGACTTGCCTTTGGATTTATCCACCAGCACCAATTTCCAACGCAATGTGCTGAATCTCACCTTGCAGATCCCTTATGGGCATACCTCGACCTATAATGATATCGCTGTCCGCTTAGGAAAAATGAACGCCGCCCGCGCCGTGGGTCGTGTCGAAGCTACTAACCCCATACCGCTGGTGGTACCATGCCACCGCGTCCTCGGCTCTGACGGCTCTTTGCATGGTTATGGCGGGCCTAGTGGGATTAAACTTAAAGCCTGGCTGCTTGAGCTGGAACATCCTGTAGCTTAGGCAATTGAAGCAACAAACCGTTTAAAATAAAAACCTGCGAGCAGTTTGCTCGCAGGTGATAATTTCTCGATTCCCTATTCCTTAAACCCGTATTTTTCTATGATCGCCTGGATGATCTGGCTGTCTTCGTCACTGACATTGGCAAATTGGTAGCCCACGTCATAAAATTCAGGGTTTATGTCGGGTCCGCACCATCGGCTGCTGGCGACGAAAACCAGCTCATTTTTCTGGACGAAGTTCTCGGGTAATTTTATGTGTAGTTCCATCGTGTTGTCAGCATCCACCCTGTTTTCGCTCAACACCATGGCTCCCTCGAGGGTGATGTTCAATAACGTCCCAATGATCTTCCCGCTTTTAGAGTCATACACATTGGCAAATAAGAGCAGGTCTTTTCGTGGGTATTTTCTTCTCTCTTGCATCATCCTCTCCTTACCAATTGTCAACACCAGATTTCCTATAAGGATACTGGAAAATGAGACATTACGCAAGCCTAAATAGGTTATTCCCAAAGCCAACCATACCGTAGCTGTCTTGTGGGATTGCAGTTCCCCCAAGATGGTAAAATCATACCATCCATTCACGTTGATATTTTGAAATTTCAGGAGATTTTTTATGTCAACCCCCGTGATTATTGATGGCATCCGAACCCCTATAGGTGCATTGGGTGGTGCCCTGGCACCGGTCCGCCCAGATGACCTTGCTGCCCATGTATTAAAAGCCATTATTATCCGCAACAAGCTTGACCCGGCCCTGATTGAGGAAGTCTATCTTGGCTGTGCCAACCAGGCTGGAGAAGATAACCGCAATGTCGCCCGTATGGCCACTCTTCTGGCAGGATTCCCGGTCGAGGTGGCTGCCGTCACCTTCAACCGTCTGTGTGCTTCCGGGTTGAATGCCATCAACCAGGCGGCCAGGGCTATCCGCGCTGGTGAAGGTGATGTCTTTATCGCTGGGGGGGTTGAAAGTATGTCGCGTGCCCCATACTCACTTCCGAAAGCTGAACAGTCTTATTCCTTTGGGAATCAGACCGCCTGGGATACTGCCCTCGGGTGGCGCTATCCTAACTCGCGCATGCAAGAGCTTTACGGTACCGAATCAATGGGCGAAACCGCAGAAAATATCGCCCAGATGATGCCGGAGATTACTCGTGAGCAGCAGGATGCCTTCGCCCTGGCAAGTCACCAGCATGCCATCGCTGCCATCGATTCAGGTAAATTCGCCGAAGAGATCATCCCGGTCAGCATCCCCCAAAGGAAAGGCGATCCGATTGTTGTCTCCGTCGATGAGCGCCCCCGTCGCGATACCACCCTCGAATCCCTCGCCCGCCTGCGCCCTGCCTTCCGTAAAGATGGCACCGTCACCGCCGGGAATTCATCCGGATTGAACGATGGTGCCGCGGCTGTGCTCCTGATGAGCGTAGAAAAAGCAGCTGAACTTAATCTCAAGCCTTTGGCGCGCCTTATCTCTTCAGCCGCTGCGGGCGTGCCCCCACGCATCATGGGGCTTGGACCGATCGGTGCAGTCCGCAAAGCGCTCGAACGGGCGAGGATTAGCTTAGCGGATATCCGCTTGGTCGAGCTCAACGAAGCCTTCGCGGTCCAATCCCTGGCGGTCATCAAGGAGCTTGGTCTGCCGCCAGACCTCACCAATGTTAATGGCGGGGCTGTCGCTTTAGGCCATCCGCTCGGGTGTTCAGGCGCCCGCATCCTCACCACCCTGCTACACGAGATGCGTCGTCGCTCACCTTCTGAAAAGCGTCCATATTATGGTCTCGCCGCTCTATGTGTGGGCGTCGGTCAGGGCGAAGCCACCATCATCGAGTGGATCGGTTAAAAAATAAGTGGATTGTTCAAAGAGTAGGTGCGCAGGGGTGGAATTAGGCAGTTATGCTTGGAAATCCTCCCCTGCGCTCATGCTTTTAATATAACCAAACTTATCTAAGCTTGTGTGGGTTCAACCACCTTTTTGTGCCCGTTCTTGTCGAACAAGCGGGCGATTTCTTCCGGTGCTTCCTTGCGGAACTGGCTCATATACAGGTTATAGTAAAACCCCCGGCGTGCTAGCAGCTCTTCATGCCGGCCACGCTCGACAATTTCCCCCTGGTCTACCACAAGCAGCATGTCTGCATTCCGGATGGTGCTCAACCGGTGTGCGATGACGAAGCTGGTGCGTCCCTTCAGCAGGTTCTCCAATGCCTGTTGGATCAGCCTTTCCGTGCGCGTATCCACGCTGGAGGTTGCTTCATCCAGAATCAATATTCTCGGGTCTGAGAGTGCAGCCCGCGCAATGGCAAGCAGCTGCCGCTGTCCCTGGCTTAGTCCGCTTCCCCGCTCGCCCAGGACGGTTTTGTACTTGTCCGGCAGGCGTTCGATAAAGCTGTCCGCCCTGGAAAGCTTGGCCGCCTCGATCACTTCTTCATCGGTGGCATCAGGGCGCCCGAAACGGATATTTTCCATCACGCTGGTGCTGAACATGAACGTATCCTGCAACACAATGGCAATTTGCTCGCGCAATGACCTGGCAGTCACCTGGCGCACATCAATATCATCAACCAGAACCTCCCCATTGGTCACATCATAAAAGCGAGGTATTAAGTTGATCATCGTGGTCTTACCTGCCCCAGTCGGACCAACGATGGCAATGGTCTGCCCAGGTTCCGCGGTGAAGTAAATATTACACAAAACCATTTGGTCTTCTTTGTAGGCCGCTGAGACGTTCCTGAACTCCACCTTGCCACTAAGCTGCGGCAATACGACCGCGTTTGGCAAGTCCTGCATTTCAAGTGGGACGTCCAGCAGACCAAAGATGCGCTCCGCACCGGCTACGGCGCTCTGGATGTTCGTCCACAGTACCGCAATTTGCTGGATCGGTTGGTTGAACCGCTGCACGTAAATGATGAAGGTGATCACTAATCCAATTGAGACCGCGGTGCCGAACAACGTCTGGTTTCCGAGTAATGCCAGGCCTCCCACCACACTGACGATTGCCAAAGCGAGATAGCCCAGGGCTTCAAGTGTGGGTGCCAGGGCACTGGTAAAAGTAACTGCCCTCACGTTGGCATCCCGGTTAGCCGCATTGGTCACCTTGAACTGCTCGATGTTTTGATCAGCTCGATTAAATGCCTGCACTTCCCGTACCGATGAAATGCCTTCCTGTAGTTCGGCATTAACATTACCGATTTCCGTGCGGGTACGTCTGAAAGCCTTGCGCGCTTGCCCCGAAAACCACACTGTCGCGATCAACATCACCGGTGTCACCGCCATGCTCAGCAGGGCAAACGGCACGTTCTGCGACAGCATGTTGATTGCGATCCACACCAGTAGCAATATCCCGCTCGCCACGCTCACCAGGGCGAAGCTCACCACCTGCTGGATGGTATCGGTATCGTTGGTGATCCGGCTCATTAAGTCGCCCGTTTCGTGGTCCGCATAGTAACTAAGCTGCAGGTTGTGTAGGTGCTCGAATACCTCGGTACGCAGCGTGCGCAGGATATGCTGTCCCACCCAGCTCATCGAGTAAAACGTCAATCCTGTGAATGCAGATCCCATCAAAAAGAGGATGATAATAAGCACGATCATCCGACCCAAACCGGCTATCTGGTCTGCCTGGGTTAATTGTGTTGGGTCCGCCGGTGGTGCTGAGAAGCCCCCGGCTGTGAAAGCTGATTTTATGATCCGTTGGGTAAAGCCCTGAGGGGCAGTTCCTGCGGTCAGCCAGCAGTTGTTCTGAGATGCGCTCGCTACCTGGCCTACCTGGGTAAAATTTGATAGACCGGTCCCGCTGGTAGGAGCGACGAGGTAACAATCTACTAATTGCCCAATGAGCTCTGGGTTGGTCACCTGTGCCCATGTGGCGGTAAATACGCATACGATCGCCACCAGCATCATCGGCCACCAGGGTCTAACGTATCTCAAGAACCGGCGTAATGTCTCACTGGTTTTCTTGGGTTTTAGGGTTTCCCCTCCCATTAATTGTCGAGGGTTGGCAAACATTTTTAGTCCTTTTATCTTTTCTGCGTTATCTTGTATTGATCAGTCGCTGTTTCCACTACCCTGCTACAGTTACCGCTTCTGCGCTTGGGGATGTCTGAGCTTCCTTATCCGAGTCATCGATCAGCTGTGAACAGTAAATGTCGGCGTAAATTTCGCTGGTTTCGAGCAGCTCTTCGTGTTTTCCCTGGGCCGCAATTTGGCCTTTATCGAGCACCAGGATTTGGTCGGCACTCATCACCGTGCTGATGCGCTGGGCGATCACGAAGCTGGTTCGGTTCTTCATCAGCAGATCGAGTGCATCCTGGATCTTAGCTTCCGTCGCCAGGTCGACGCTACTGGTCGAATCGTCCAGGATCAGGATGTGAGGGTTGAGCAGCAATGCTCTCGCGATCGCCACCCGCTGTTTCTGCCCACCGCTTAAGGTGGTGCCTCGCTCGCCAACGTAGGTATCGTACCCCTCCGGGAATGACAGGATGAACTCGTGCGCTGAAGCTGCTTTTGCCGCTGCGATAATCTCATCTTCGCTGGCATCCGATCTGCCGAAGGCAATGTTCTCTCGGATGCTGCCCGAGAACAATGTAGTCTCTTGCAAGACAATGCCAATTTGAGACCGAAGTGAATCCAGGGTCACATCGCGCAGGTCAAGACCGTCGATAGTGATCCGACCCTCGGTCGGGTCATAGAAGCGCGGCAGCAGGTTTATGATGGTTGTCTTACCCGACCCAGTCGCCCCCAGCAAGGCAATCCTTTGCCCGGGTGAGGTTTCAAAACTGACGTTTTTTAACACCGGGTCACCACTTCCAAAGTATCGGAAGGTCACATTTTCGAACTTTACCTCCCCCTTCACTACAGGTAAGGCAATCGCATCCGGCTTGTCGGTCACATCACTTTGTGCATCCAGGATTTCGAAGATCCTTTTTGCCGATGCTGATGCCTGGCCAAATTGGGTGATGATAAAGCCGAATTGTGCCACCGGGAGGAACAGATACACCAGGTATAGGCTGAACTCTTGCCATTCACCCAGGGTAAGCGTGCCATGAATGATCTGCAGGCCTCCTGCGTAGAGTGTGGTCGCCTGCCCCAGGTTCGCTACCAGAAAGACCAGCGGCATCAGGAACGTGAACAGGCGTGCAATCGTGATTTGTTGGTTCATCAGGTCTGTTGCTGAATCTTTGAACTTCTTCTGCTCACTATGTTCACGAGTGAATGCCTTGACCACTTTGATCCCGGCCAGGTTCTCCTGCAAGATGGTGTTCAGGCGGGAGAGTTTAATCTGAACCTTGGTAAACAGGGGTTGACTGATCGTACCAAAGATCATGAACAATATCAGCGATACTGGCAGAATCCAGATCGTTGCGAGTGCCAATTGCGGGTTTGTACTGAACATGATCGCCAGGGTTGCTATGATCAGCAGGATTGCACCCACCAGCTGTAATAATCCCTGGCCAAGGAAAAGCCTGACCTTTTCGATATCGTCGGTTGCCCTGATCATCAGCTGACCTGTTTGGTTGCGGTCGTGATAAGAGAATGACAATCGTTGGATTTTCGCATACAGGTCATTCCTGATATCGAACGCCATGCTTTGCGAGTTTCGCTCCGCCCAGTAAGTCTGCAGGAAAGCGAACACGCCGCGAAAGACGGCGAAGATGAGGATCAGGATACCTGACTGCACCAACAGTCGTGGTGCATTTGATTGTTGGGTCTGCAGGTAGGATATGAGCTGATCCGTCGTCCAGCCTGCCGGTAGTTTAAGGAAACTCAGAACTTTTGGCAGCGCTTGGTCGATAAACTGGCTGGGGATTTTGGGCAGCTGGGTCAGCAGCGTGCTGTAAATCGTCCCGTTGGTCACGGCATCGAGGATATTTCTGATCAGCCGCGGCACCATCAACATTGAAAACGTAGCCACGATCAGGAATAAGTATGGCAGAATTGCTAACCATCCATACTTGGATAAGTATTTTCCCATCCGGAGCATGCTTTTTCCACCAGAGAAGGGTGACCCGGTAGGTTTGGATTTTCGGTTGTTCAAGGTTAACTCCTTTCAGATATGCACATAACATTTTGCATATCTTTAAAAATTTACATCACTTAAATTAAGATAATTTGGGTGTCTTCAGTATCTCACGCAGCTCTGTCAAGCAGCAGTTAACTAGTGATGTGCATTCTCCAGCCCTAAAACTAAAGTTATATATGTATATGATGCAATTCGCAGAAATTTAGTTATATTTTTAATCGGTTCCTAATGGATGAGCTGTCCGGATGTTCACCAAGCTGAATTTTCGTCGCTCGTGAAAGGATTATGCTTCCTCTCCGAACTTGGCCGCGCAGGAGGTTAACATCGTTAATGCTGCGATTACGGTAACACGCTGTTCAGGTGTCAGCTGGGTGGTAAGCGTCTCCATCCACTTGCTACGGGCAGTAATCCCTTGTTCCAGGACAGATCTACCCTTGCTCGTGATGGTAAGCTGCTTTGCCCTTCGATCCGATGGATCTTCAGTTCTTTCGATCAACCCCAGGACCACCAGGCGGTCAATCAGCTGACTGGATGCGGCATTGGTGACTCCTAATTGAGTGCCTATCTCAGAAACGCCGCATGGACCGCCATGTGACAAGCGGAATAGCGTGATGACTTGCGATGGTGAGAGACCATTGGCATCCATGAATTGCTTAAATTCACGGAATGAATGGCGCATATATACTTCAGACCAATCTTGTAATGTTTGATTAAACTGAATTTCGTTAGACATATTTAACCACTTCTATTAGTTAAGTGGACTGAAATATATTATATTTTGTCCAATTTGTCAAGATAACAAAAACCACAGCGAGACCGAATGCTCGCTGTGGTTCTGAGTTCTACCGGGAGTTTTAGGTTATGGTGTGGCCGTGGGCGGTAGGGGTGTATTAGACGGGATCACCACCGTTGGATAAACTGTACCTACCGTTGCCGTAGGTACCGGAGTGGCAATATTGACTGGTATCTTCAGGATTAATCCCGCAAAGATGTCATTCGCATTCGCCAGTTTATTTTCCTTAACGATCGCCGCTACCGTGCTGTTGAAACGGATCGCGATGACACCCAAGGTATCTCCCGGTAGGACGGTGTAGGCAATGAGTGTTCCCGGTGGAACCAGGGTTGACACAGCCGTCGCCGTAGGCAGTTGCATGTTGGGTGGCGGCACCAGGATCTTCTGACCAACGTAAATGATTAGCGTGGTTGGGTCGATCGATGGATTAAGTGCCAGCAAAGTTGGGATATCAGTGCCAAACCGCTTGGCAATATCCCCCAGGTTATCTCCTTGCTGGATAGTGTATTCAAATGGACCGGATGGTGTCGGGGTGATCGTCGGAGTCGCAGTTTCTGTTGGCGCTGAAGTGGGGGTAATGGTGGGAGTGTGGGTCGGCGGTAAGGGTGTCGCTGTTTTGGTCTGAGTCGGTGTAAACGTAAGCGTCGGTGTCGGTGTTGCTCCTTTGAATGGAGAGTTAGCCCCTAACAACCAGAAGATCAGCGCTGCTGCTCCTGCTATCAGAAGTATTCCTGCCCCTATCATGACGGCCATCGGAGTGCCTTGCCGCATTTGCTGTCGCTTGCGGTGTGCCTCGATTACCTTTTGGGGTGACTCTTTTTCACTCATGTGATTCTCCTCACAAATGCTGGAACCAAGATTACTTGGTCCGTTATCATCAAAGATAATAGACGTTGCTTCTTAAATGATAGTTCCAAACAATTCTACCCGATTT
This sequence comes from Anaerolineae bacterium, assembly GCA_041479715.1. Lineage (GTDB taxonomy): Bacteria > Chloroflexota > Anaerolineae > Anaerolineales > UBA4823 > FEB-25. Next base: position 1,629 of record JBGOYO010000055.1, on the reverse strand, counting down.
TATAGCACTTGGGGCACATTCACATGATTCATCCTGCTATCATCAAGATGTTGTAAAATCAGAAATCTTATCCTCAGGAGCTTGCAATGCATATTGTGGTATTCGGCACCGGTGGCGTGGGGGGATATTTTGGGGGTCGCCTTGCCAAGGCTGGTGAACATGTTACCTTCATCGCTCGCGGCGATCACCTTCAAGCCATGCTTACCAACGGTCTGACAATCGAAAGCCTCACGGGGGATTTCACGGTTAAACCGGTGGCAGCAACGGATGACACCTCCCAGGTTGTTGATGTGGATGTGGTTCTGGTTTGTGTGAAAGCATGGCAGGTTCCCAAGGCAGGCAAAGCCATTATCCCCCTGCTCGGTCCCAACACTATCGTCGTCCCTCTTGAAAATGGTCTTGAAGCTCCCTCACAGCTGTCGGAGATCCTCGGCCATGAGCACGTCTTGGGCGGCGTCTGTGGCATTTTCAGCCATATCGATTCGCCCGGGCATATCAGACATACCGGGGCTGAACCGTGGATTAAATTTGGCGAGGTGGATAATCATAAGAGCACACGGGCTCAAAACCTTCTCCATGCTTTTCAGCATGCAGGTGTCACTGTGGAAATCCCTGCTGATATCAATCTCGCTATGTGGCAGAAATTTTTCTTTGTTTCAGCATTCAGCGGCATCGGTGCAGTCACCCGCGTGCCGGTAGGTGTATTTCGCTCCCAGCCAGGAACCCGCCAGATGCTTGAAGACGCCTTGCGAGAGTGTTACTCAATTGCTTTAGCACAAGGAATTCAATTATCGCCCGATAGCATATCCCGTACCATGGCTGCCATAGACCGATATCCCCCACAAAATATTTCCTCCCTACAGCGTGATATCCTGGCCGGTCGCCCGTCTGAATTGGAAGCCCAAATCGGCTTGGTGGTACGCATGGGAATGATGCTCAATATCCCCACCCCCATATATTCATTTATTTATCACAGCCTGTTGCCGCAGGAAAGTCTTGCCCGTAGCGAATCCAAACCATAATCTCATTCTGGATGCCTGACCAGCGTACAGCCATATGCTGGCGTGGATGTGACCTCTGGAACCTGGTCATGGTTCAATGCCTCGATGACCAACGGTACGTAAACCTGAGTGGCTTTCCGCTGCCTGAAGGTGATGTCATCCCAGGCGCCCTGGTAACTCAGTTTCCCACCACTATCGAGGATGAAGAAATGCGGCGTTATCTGTGCCCCGTAGATGTCAGCCACTTTAAGCTCTGCATCGATCAATACCGTGGGGATTTTCCTTTCGATTGCTGTTTTCTCAACCAGGTCCAGGCTTTCGTTGGCGTTCGAGGCGATCCACAATACCTTCACCCTGTCCTTCCACGCCTCCAGGTAGTGGATTATTTCTTCATCCACTCTTTTGCACCAGTCACACTCGGCCGACCAGAAGTTCAGCACCACGATCCGGCCCAGGTATTCCTCCAGGGAGTGCAGATCTCCCGCTATATCTTGCAGATGGAACAATGGACCCGCCTCTCCGATTTTGATTATGGTATCCATATCGGTGAATAGCCTCCAATCACCAGTTGCAACGCATTGGTTCCATCTGTATTGACCATCCACAATTCGGGAGGATTAAACGGCTT
>JBGOYO010000054.1:0-11055 GCA_041479715.1 Anaerolineae bacterium | reverse complement strand
TTCATCTCGATGGTTACCTCCTACGTCATCCATATCCTGCCGGGAATACCCGCCAAATTGGCTCAGGGTGATTATGCCGTTATCACTATCCACGCGTTGATTGGAGCGGTTGCCCTGGTGTGGGGTGTTTTCGTTGCCTTGCGCGGAAACAATCTGGTACCAAAGAAATTACGTTTTAATAACTATAAACTGTTCATGCGCTGGGCATATGGGTTGTATATGCTTGCCACGCTCGGCGGGGTTATTGTATATATTATTGTATTCATATACGGTATTTAAAAGACATCATGCTCTACGTCCAAATCATCTTCCTGGCGCTCTCGATCTTCCTGACGTTCTTGTTCTTTATGTATGGTTTTAATCACTACTTTTTAATAAGCGCCATCCACCGCTACCGCACGCCAAAACTTCAACCGTCCGATCCTGACAAACGCCCATTCGTCTCTATCCAGCTTCCAATCTACAATGAGCGTTATGTTATTCGTCGCCTGGTAGAAGCCTGCGCACTGATGGTGGAACAATATGGCATTGACAACGCTGAGATTGACATCCTTGACGACTCGACGGATGATACCATCGAGCGCGTAGATGAAGTGGTAAACGAATATAGAAAAAAGCACTATCATATCAAAGTCCAGCGCAGGCAAGACAGGTCAGGGTATAAAGCCGGAGCGCTGCAAATCGCTCTCCAAAATTCGGATGCTGAATTTATTGCCATTTTTGACGCTGATTACGTCCCACGCAGTGACTTCCTGCTGCGAACCGTGCCTTATTTGCTGCAAGATGATACGCTGGCGATTGTCCAAAGCCGCTGGACGCACCTGAACCGCTACTTTAACCGGGTCACCAGTGCAGTTGCAATCGGCATCGATGTACATTTTATGATCGAACAGACCGGCAGGTTTGCCTCCAAATGCTTCCAGAATTTCAATGGGAGTGGAGGAGTGCTGCGGAGAAGCGCATTGGTGGAGGCGGGGGGCTGGCAAGCAGACACCCTGGCGGAAGACCTGGATGCAAGCTACCGTATCCAAATGAAAGGCTATCACATCTTGTTCCTCAAAGATCTGACCAGCCCGGGCGAAGTGCCACCCACTGTGCCTAGTTTCAAAAAGCAGCAGGCACGCTGGGCGAATGGGTCACTGCGTACAGCCCGAAAGTTGCTGCCTTCCATCCTGCCGAATCCCAGGATCAAGTTTTATCAACGACTAGAAGCTTTTATCCACCTCACCGGGTACATGCTTCATCCAATGATGTTCGTTTCCTTTCTACTGGCGAGCTTCGGAACAATTTTCGAAGTGGATACATTCCTGGTGCACTCCCATATGCTCACGCCTCTAGGAGGCGCGTTCGCAGCATTTGACCCGAACACAGCCAGGGAGCTGCACAACCTGTCGTGGGGAGCGCTGGATGCCATGATCCTGCTCAGCATGGTAGCTGCCTGGCTATCACCCATCATCAGCTTAAAACTGCAAAATATCTCGATCCGCAAAAACCTGCTAGGTTTGCTGGTGTTATTCCTGCTCGGGAGCGGTATCAGTGTAAGCAACACGGTGGAGGCTGTGAAAGCTTTGTTTACCAACCGCCAGTGGGAATTCAAGCGGACACCCAAATATGCCAATGTGAGAGACAAGGAAGGCTGGCGTAGCCGGAGCTACCAGGTGCCATTGGATTTCGTCTTCCTGCTCGAGTTGGCTTCAGTTTGCCTTGGGATCATTGCCACGGTCATCGCCATCATGCACGCCCATTACGCCGTTCTGGCAATCCTGATACCCTACACCACAGCCTACATTTTTATCTCGTTCCTTACCTTCCAGCAAAGTCGACCACAGGCATCGGTACAGAATGTCGAGTCAAGCTCGATCAATCCCATCCAGTCGCATCAAGCGGACGTTCCTAAATAGGGACTTGGGTCTGCTACTGGCAAGTATCGGGGTGCAGCTGGTGTTGGGGCTGTTCTTCGGGCATGCCTACGACATAAAAATCTTCATGGCTACGGGGTACCTCGTGGCGACGGGCCAGGATCCTTACATCCTGCCGGATCTCAGGGCGGTTTTCAATAACCCGGCCTTTATCGGCCTGACCAGTATTGGCTATCCGCCTCCCTGGCCGCTAATATTGGGATTGATCTACCTCCTTACTTATGCACCCACGCATAGCTTCCTGCTGTATAACCTGGCGATTAAAATACCGATCATTATCGCCAATATTTGCCTGGCATACCTGGTCAGGGATATTTTAGAAAAGCAGGGTGCCAACGCAGGGCTCTCGCGCAAAGCCTGGTTGTTCCTGTTGTTCAACCCGTTCCTGTTTTACTTCACCACCGCCTGGGGACAATTTGACTCGCTGGTGGCACTGCTGACCCTGGCTTCACTGGTGCTATTGAATAAAGGACGACTGGGACCTTCTGCCATCCTGCTGGCCTTGGCGATCTCACTCAAGCCAACCCCAATGCCGGTGTTACTGGCGGCGACAGTCTATTTGTGGGAGACTCCCTGGCGCAGAATGGTGCGCTATTTGTTTACCTTCTCGATCAGCATGCTTGCCTTTTGCGTGTTGCCATTTTTTATCTTTGGATGGGACGCCACCCCGATCTTGCACGGATGGAATACTCAATTCACGGTCAGCGGAGGCATGGCGCTCACCACGTTGTATGAGTTAACCGCTGGGACTTACGTGCTTCCAGGATGGTGGTGGCTGCTGGGGGTGCTCTGGGTGCCTGCCATTTTAGTCGGCGCGTTTTTTATGCAAAGGGGAGAACATGGGCTTCCCAACCTGCTCAAGAACAGCCTGGCATTGATCTTGATTTTCTTCCTGACGCGCACCTGGCTTTCAGAACAAAACCTGGCCTTGATCCTACCCATCGTGCTGATCCTGGTCTGCCTGGGCGAGCTCCCCAGGCTGACGTTCTATGCAGTCTGGATCTTGCCGTTGATATTCACGATATTTAATACCTCACCGGCTCAGCTTTTATTTACCATCCGGCCAGACGTCATGGCGAAGATATTGCAGTGGGCGGAGATCGTCCGCACGCCACGCTTGTGGGCACGCATGCTGATCGTCATCCCTTGGCAAGTGGCGGGTTGGTGGATGGTGGTGTGCGCCTACCGAAAAGGACCTCCTGCGTCGGTATGAAAATTGACCTTTCGCTAGCCGATGGAATCAGCCTGCAAATCGCAGCTGGAACCAACCATGATGCCTCCTACCCCACCGGCAGAATGCAAAAGGGATTGGTGTTATTTTGTGACGGCCAGGATTTATCGGAGGAGGCAGTAGGGTTTGGCGTGCCTGTCCTAAAACGCAGTCTGCAGACCGTATTCCCGGGGGAAGTTGAGCTACATCCCGATGCGATCAACCCGCAGAGCAAGTTCACCGCGCGTTATAAATTGAACCTTGAGGAGAAGATCGCCAGACCTGGCTCAAGTAGCATCAACAACCGCTTGGTGTATGCTGGTAAAAATATGCTTGCAGGGATGATCCGCGGTCTACCATCAGTCCGCCGGCTGCTGACCAACACCTCCAACCTGCTGCGCTCCATTTTCGGCTGGCAAACCACCTATGAACCCGCCGGGTATTCCACCTATGTGACAGTTAACTACACCATCGATCCCGGCGCAGGCACGATCCTCACTGAGCTGGTGAGTGTAGATTCCATCCCCGACGGCGTCACCGAGATCATCCTGATGAATGAGCAGGGCGCGCATTTCTTTGATCAGTACCAGGATGCAGAGGGAGTCGTGATCCACGGCGATGCAATTGGTTGTTGGGACGAAGTCACAGCAGCCAGCGCTGCGTTCATGAGCAGCAGCCAGCACATATCATTCAGCCTGCCCCAGGTGAAAGGCGCCAGGCTCTTCCTGGGCCGTGAGCTGATCGGTTCACGCCTGGCATGGTCTGGGTTCGGTTATACCTTCCCGCCTAGCCTCAACCAATTCAGCTATAAGGTAACGATCAAAAGGCTTCCATGAGCAAGGTACTGCTGATCTACCCATATTTCAGGCCCCCTAACGACCGCTCGGTCTTCCGTTTTCCTCCGCTGGGGATCAGCTACCTCGCTTCCAGCCTGATGCAGGCGGGTCATGAGGTGGAGCTGTTAGACTGTACATTCATAGGTAAAGCAGCAGCGCTAGAAAAAGCCTTAGGGGCAAAGGCGGAGGTGGTGGGCATCTACTGCATGGTCACCATGCAGGAAGATTGCTTATGGCTTGCGAGGCAGCTGCGACCAACCGCAAAGCTGCTGATGGTGGGAGGACCACTGCCAACCTGCGATGCAAACGCCTTCGTGCAAGATTTCGACTTGGTCGTGCGGGGTGAAGGGGAAGCTACCGTCCTTGAGCTGCTTCAGGCCTTCTCCGCCGGGAGTGATTTCAGCGACATCGCAGGCATCACCATGTTGAAAAAGACCAATATAGATGGCAGGGAAGATGAGGAGACCATCTCCACACCCGACCGTCCATTCAACAAAGAACTGGATAACCTGCCCTTCCCGGCCCGCCAGCTTCTGCCAAACCAAAGCTACATCCAATTTGGGAAGAAAAAATACGGTTATTCCATCACCACGGTGATGAGCACGCGCGGCTGTCCTTACGAATGCGAGTTTTGCAGCAACGTCATCTTCGGCGGCTCCTACCGTGAGCGCTCAGCGGTGAACGTGGTGGACGAGGTTGAACAAGCTTTGGCGTGCGGGTATGACCGCATCTCGTTCGCCGATGATGTGTTCACCTTACGGAAAAAAAGGGTGTTGGAGGTGTGTGCAGAGATCAAGCAGCGTGGAATGCACTTCTATTGGGAGTGCCTGGCGAGGGTGGATTCGCTGGATGATGCCACCTACGTGGAGATGTATAAAGCCGGGTGCCGGCGGGTGTACTTCGGGATCGAATCGGGGGATGATACAATACTTAAGCTGATGAATAAAAAAATCACCGCTGAAGAGGCGCGGCATGCGGTGATCGCTGCGCACCAGGCGGGGTTGGAAGTGGGGGCATTCTTCATCCTCTTCTACCCCGGTGAGACCAACCAGACCGTGCTGAACACCCTGCATTTCACTACTACCCTGCCACTGGATTACCTGGGACTAACCATGCCTTACCCCTTGCCGGGCACCGCTTTATACGAACGGGTCAAAGGTCAGATAAAGCGGGATTGGAATCCCGGTGAAAGCGTCTTTGGCAGCCACGTGTTGATATATAACGCAGATTTCTCAGAAACCAAGATGTGGTTCGGGATCATCAAAGGGCGGGCGCAATTTGAAATCCGCCGTAGATTGGGAATGTTTGCGCCGTTTATATTGAAGCTATTTGAGGGGCCGACCAGCTGGTTATTAACCCGGCTGCACTAAGCACAAGGATCAGCCAGCCGGCGAGCGCACCACGCGCTGGTTGAATGCCTGCATTGTCTGCTTAATGCGGCGCTTGAGCCATTTCGGGTCGAATTCCGACGTGTACACAAAGGTCACATCGTTCTCCTGGCTCCAGTCCTTGGTGGGGTCGATACCGCTGACCCGGTCAAACAGGGCTGAGCCCGGGAGTGGAAACGGCACATTGAAGGATATTTCGTTGAGTGGCAGGGTGAGGGCGAGCTTAAACGTCTGCTCGATCGAGGCGGTGGTCTCCTCAGGATAACCCACGATGAAGAACGCCGCCACCTCAATGCCTGCCTGGCGAAAGTGCTCGACTGCCTTGATGCCATCCTGCAGCGTGGCTTTCTTGTTCATCAAGCGCAGGGTCTCATCACTGCCCGTCTCGAGACCCAGGTAAACCCGCTGGCAGCCGGCTTGCTTCATTAGGCTGGCAATCTCTGCATCAATGCCGGTGGAGCGTGATAGGCAGCTCCAGTTCATCCCCTTGCCGATCATGCGCTGGCAAAACTTCTGTAGCAGCGACAGGTTCAAGGTGAAGTTGTCATCAGCAATCCACAGCTGGTTGTACCCGAGCTGCTCGATTTGTGTAATCTCCTCGAACACCACGTCTAAGTCGCGTTTGCGATAAAGGTGGCCGAAAACCGGGCGGGAGCAGAAGTCGCAATCGAAAGGGCAGCCCAAGGTGATCATGATCGAGGTGGTGCGGGTGCCGTTCTTCTCCATCCACGCATTCTGGTAAGCAGCGTGATCGAACCCAATGCGGTCCGGAATTGGAAAGCTGCGTATCTCCTGCGCACTGTAGTGAATAATGGGGTTTTCCACCAATAAATCCAGGTTTCGCCCGTAGAGGCCAGGATAATGAGCCAGCTCGAGTTCGTACAAGGTCTTCCTGCCAATTTGGCGGGTGAAGTAATCCATGCAAAAATCAGGGAAGCTTAGGTCGGCTTCACCCCGAAAGACAAGGTCGAATACTCCGGCGTAGCGTTCAGGATATAGGGTAGGCATGGGTCCACCCACTACCAAAAGAGCTTCAGGCAACCGCTCACGCACGAGCTCAGCGAAGCGGAATGTGTCGCGGCTCAACATGATCATCGACGAGACGCCGACAATATCCGGATGGTAGGCAATCAGGTCTTTCGCCACTTTACTGAAGGTTTGGAAGGTGCAGTCGAATATTCGATTTTCGATGCGGCGCTGGCTCAGCTGGGCAGACAGGCTGGCAGCACCCAGGGGCGGAAACAGCATCTCGGTGGACGATTTCGTGCGGAAATACGGAAATATCAAAGCAACTTTATGCATGGAGATGATAGCCTGCTTACCCTCTTTACAATGCACCACATATAATGAAATATACGAGATAATCCACCCGATAGATTGAAATCACTGCCAAAAAGGGCATTTCAACCGCAGGAGACTGCGTGTGCCGCTCGCTTCGCGACGCTTGCTGCCGGAAGTATAACCTGATCATGACGCACGGTTGGGAAATGTTCCTTAACTATGCATGAGACTTAAACTGTTATTTCGTGGATAACAGGTTGCTTATACGAGTCATACCCGCTGGTCCGTTTATCAGCCCCCCACTGGTTCATGCACAGGATACTCCCTGAACAGCTCCGGAACGATCACATTTACCCGCGGTATCGACTGCTCTGCCAACCTGCCCAGTTGATTCAACGACATCCTGCCGGGGCGGGTGAAGCTGCGCAACGGTTTATCAAGCGGGCGTGTGAAATTATCCCAATGGATGGGTACAAAAGTATGAGGCTCAACCCCCTGAAATAGCTGCAGGTAATACTGCTTTGGCTCCTGCGCCACCGCAAAAAGGACGTCTGAAGATTGGGGCTCTGCTGCACACAACAATAAGCGTGTTCCTTGCACGGTTATATAATAACCCAGGCATATGTCCATGCGGTAATCCCACGCGTAAAGTGGAGCATGTAAACCAGGTCGCAGTTTGCCATTGAAAATCCATCCAAAAGGGATTGGGCTATGCCGACCGTGGATCACCTCCACTGTGAATTCCCCTAGAGATAGCTTATTTCCAGCGCTGACTTCGTTTACCTGGGATGCTGGAGTGCCCATTACACGCAGCAGTTGGCAGGTGTTCGGTGAGCCATAGACAGCTGCACCGCTTTGACGCAACACCTGGGGAACATCCAGCAGGTGGTCGTAATGGGAATGAGTCACCAACACAAAGTGGCATTCCGGCAACCTAGCAGCGACAATGCCCACATTGGAGACCAGGGGATGCAGCATTTGGAATAAGGATGGACGGGTGAAGAAAGGGTCCAGGACCAGCACCTGACCATCGGCGTTCAGCGCCACGACTGCTGCACCCAGCCAGCGGAAAGTGAGGCTCACCGTTCCTCCGGAGGCTTGACCGCCCGGAAACCTCGCCAGATCAGCATGTCATAAATGATCTTCAACCAGCCGGCGATAACGAAGGGTGCCCCGATCAAGCCCGGGATGGCCAATAATTGACCGGTGATGGCAGGTGAGAGCGACGCTCCGACCGAACGCGAGATGCTGGTGACGCCCATGGCAGCCGAGCGTTCATCCGGGCTGACTACTGCCATGGTGTAAGACTGGCGTGTGGGCACGTCCATCTGTGAAATGCTGAACCGGAGCAAGAGCGCAGTGATCGCCAGGGGCAGCGTAGGCATGAACGGCACCAGGATCAGCAGGATATTGGAGGGGATGTGAGTGTAGACCATGGTGTTAATCAGACCGATGCGCTTGGCGATCCAGGCTGCAGATAAAGCCGAGATGCCGGCAAGGATATTGGCGGCGAAGAAAATCGTCCCTAATATTGCCGGCTGGACGCCAAATTTAACGTTGAACCAATACGCCACCATGGATTGCACCACCAGCCCGCCGGCAAAGGCGTCCAGGGCGAACAGGCTGGAGAGCCTGAACACCACTCCTCGTGAGCGGTGCAGCCCGAAGCGGCGCTGGAGCGTGATGGTTTCCTTCAGCATGGGAGCTTCGACCGATTTAGACACGAAGAGGAACAGGAAGGCGAGCAGGAGACCAATTATGGTATAACCAAACACCACAGCCCGGTACGAATACAAGGGGGTGTAGCCCGCATTCTGCAGTAGCTGTGCCAGCACCCCACCCAGCAGGGCACCCGTGGCAGTTGCGAAAGAGCCTGCCAGGTTGTACCAGGCGAAAGTTTGGGTGCGCCTCGAATCGTCTACCAGCTGCGAGAGAGCAGCTTGCTCGATTGACAAGAATGGACCGATCTCGTTGCCGGAGGGGCTGATGACCCCAATGATCGCCGTCACCACCAGGAAGATGAAATTGCCCGTCAAGCTAAAGACCACACCTGCCATGACCATCAGCAGCGCGCCAACAATTAACGTCCTGCGCCGACCGATCCGGTCAGCCGAGGTGGTGAGCCACAATGTGATGCCTGCGTCACCCGCCAGGGTGAGGGTGAACAGCAAGCCGATATCCCCCTCACTCAATCCACGCTGCGCCAGGTACAACGCCAGAACGACCGATAAAAAGCCGTATCCGAACATGCGGATGATGCGCGTGGTGAACAGCAGTGGGGTGTCTTTAGTCATGTAGAGAATAGAGAACTCTATTTAGCTCTCTTACCTGCCACTTTAGGCTGCCACAACCACAGCGTGCGCAGCTCAGCCAGGATGTGGAAAACAATCGCCGGCAGCAAGCTGCCACTCAAGGCATACACAATCGCAAAGCTGAAACCTGTTAGGGCTGTTGTTGCTATGCCTTTCATCCCCTGGTAAGCGCGGCTCAACCCATAGATAACGCCGGAAATAATGGATATCAGGATTAATTGCCCAGCCAGCATGGAGAAATTAGATGGCAAATAGGACATTAAAAATCCGCGGTAGAGCAGCTCTTCACAGATACCAGCGGTAACAGCTGCTATTGCAAACCATGTACGCTCAGCTGGAGTGGATGGGAGCAGAACTGATGAAGTCTCCATACTGCGTTGCATGGCAGCCATCGCATTCGGGTTGCGCCTGAGAAGGAATATTGAAAGCACAATACCTAACAGTAGCGCAAAAAGTATGATCCAGCCAATCTGGTTGGGCAGAGTTAGACCCAAAAATAGAAGCGGATTAGGGATCGGGATGACGATCACGGCCAGCACCACCATCCAGCTCCATTCCCATAATATCTGGGTGCGGTAGAATAGGAGACGGGCGGAAGGATCGACCTGTAGCTGTTTCTTCAGGTTGCGGTAGAAGTTGGTGCGCAGAAATGGTTCTAACAGCACGGTATAAGCAGCCAATAACTGCGATAAAAAGGCGGAAACTAGACCCATGGCACAATCTCCTGGCGGAAGGATGTTGATTCGGTCATTATCTAATTTTACTCCAGGCACCCAGGTTCTCCATTGAAGTTGTGCCATTTTATACCATTCCCAAGCTTCTAAATCCTAAGGTATTGCGAACACAGCCTCATTTCCTTCCGGCAAACAATGCAATATCAATCGCTGCCGGTGATATGATCGACCAACATTCAAGGGGAAATTCAAACCGGTGAGGTACCGGTTCAAGGAGCTCATACATGGACTTAATTCAGATATTCCCACAAGACTATCACCCCCTCTTGGGGTTGCGCCAGACGGAGATCGCCATCCGCCAGATCAAGGAGTTCTTTCAGACCAACCTGGCGTTCAAATTAAACCTAATGCGCGTGACGGCACCATTATTTGTGCTCTCGGGCACCGGCATCAACGATGACCTGAACGGCATCGAGCGACCGGTTGTTTTTCCAATCAAATCGCTGCAGGATAGCCGCGCCGAGATCGTCCAATCACTGGCGAAGTGGAAGCGGCTGCAGCTGGCGGAGTTCGGTATGCAGCCCGGTGAAGGCCTATACACCGATATGAACGCCATCCGACCGGATGAGGTGCTGGACAACCTGCACTCGATCTATGTGGACCAGTGGGACTGGGAACGGGTGATGCGCCGAGAAGAGCGCAATGTTGACTTCTTGAAGCAATTCGTGACCAAAATCTACGATGTGATCCGGCGGACGGAGCGTTACATCAGTCACCTTTATCCAAACATCGAGCCGAGCCTGCCGGATGAAATCACATTTTTCCACAGCGAAGACCTGGAAAAACGTTATCCTGCCTTGTCTCCCAGGGAACGCGAAAAACTCATTTGCAAGGAACATGGAGCGGTATTCGTGATTGGGATCGGGGCGAACCTCGCAGGTGGCGTACCGCACGACGGCCGTGCCCCCGACTACGACGACTGGTCCACTCCCTCGTACGATGGATATAAAGGATTGAATGGCGATATCACCGTTTATAATCCCTGCTCGACTGTGCCTTTGAGCTTTCATCGATGGGCATCCGCGTAGATCCGCCTGCATTGCTACGCCAGCTGGAGCTTCGCAACGCCGAGCAACGTAAGGGACTATTCTTCCATCAGCGACTGCTCAACGGTGAGCTGCCCCAATCGATCGGCGGCGAAATAGGACAATCCCGCTTGTGTATGTTTTATTTGAGAAAGGCGCACATCGGCGAGATCCAGTCCAGCCTGTGGTCGGAGGAAATGGTAAAAGAATGCCGGGCGCATAATATCACCTTGCTGTAATAAAACAATAATACGCTGAGATCGCAGAGATAGTTATAATTTCTGCGCTCTCTGTGGTATTTTTCTTCCAAACTTCCCAAGACTTATTTATCTTAGCCTAACAATTCTGTC
>JBGOYO010000053.1:0-11112 GCA_041479715.1 Anaerolineae bacterium | reverse complement strand
GTCCACCAGTGCCTGGTACACCGATAATTTCATTTCCATATCGTGATCTTCCGCTCCAAAGAAAACCTCCCAGCCTTTAGGGTCATTCCATCCCAGTCCATGTTCGCTGTCATACACCAACACCGTGTCTGCCGGCATCTTTTCGCTCAATGCCAGGATTGCAGAGACCAGATCAGATGACAGATTCAACGTAGGTGTGATAGTCGTTGATGCAAATGTCTCACCGTCGGGTAAGGTTTGCAGGTCTACCGGCGCAGCTGCCTGGGTAGAGCTGGGTTGCGTGCCATGCCCCTCCACCTTCACCAGAGGTTGCGTCGGCTCGCCCCTGGGTGGGAACGACACACCTTGTGCATCCACCCAGGTCTCGCTACCATCCTGCACCCATGAGATGATTGGCTCGCGTTCTGTTACCACAACTTTGACGCTTGCTGGCAAATTAACTTTGACTGATATCTTCGCCAGCTCCGGGAATGCCTGCTTCAGAGATACGTCTAATGAATTTGGATTGATCGTAAAAACTGATTTCCCCAAGGTCTTCATCACCGCGTTCAGATCACTCACCGTGAGGCGTTTCAGGCCGACGGCTTCCATCGCATTGACTTGAAAAACCGGCGCTTTCCAGACCAGAAACAAGCAAGCACCCATCATCAGTACCATCAGGAACGAAACCACTCTCCAACCGAGGCGTGGGAAAGGTACTGCCGGCAGGCGCATTTCAGCTCCGGGCACATTCAGAGGCACGTCGATCCGGCGCCGGGGAGGCTTCTGCTTGCTCAGCCTTGAAGACGCCACCCTGCCGAAGGCCATCCCACCCATGCCTCCCCGCACCATCACCGGAGGCGAAGCGTCTGAGCGGGCATCAAAAACCCTGGTGTTTTTTCTGGGCAGTAATCCTTTACCCGGGTTTGTGATGCGCTGTGTCTCGGTATGCGAGCTGGCCTCGTACATGGTCTCAGTCCGCCGAGGTTCTCCCTTCCGGCGTGGAGAGTGGGCAGCTGCCCCATCCCCGGTCGTGGAGGCGTTTTGGGCTGCCTGGGTTTTGCGTGATTTTCTTGAGCCAGGCATTAGTTTCAAATTGAGCTTACCTTCTAAGTCGGGTAGTGGATTCGGCGGCAGCTTAACATTGGCAGCCACCAGGCGTTCCCTGATCGTGGGTCCATCATGGGATGGAGCACGCTGTTCAGATCTGCGGTGAGTGTTACGTGTAACCTCGGGGGCAGAAACGTCTAAACCGCCGCGCTTTAGTTTCCGCTTGCGGGCTCTGCCTGGATCAATGTTAGATCCTGATTGTTCGATTTCATGCTCAAGGTCAGTCATAACTCATCCACCGTACTGGTATATGGTCTTCTGGCTGTCATTTTTTCGTTCCACTGCCAGCTCGATCAATCGGTCCACCAGCCTTGGATAGGGCAGTCCGCTGGCTTCCCACAACTTGGGATACATGCTGATACTGGTAAACCCAGGGATCGTGTTCAGCTCATTCAAATAGAGCTCGCCGGTCACTCGGTCCAGCAGAAAATCGACCCGTGCCATCCCCTGGCAATCAATGGCTTTGTACGCCTGCACAGCCAGCTGTTTAACCTTCTCGCTGGTCTTTTCAGGGATGGGAGCAGGGATGAGCAGCTGTGACGCGTTATCAATATATTTGGCTTCATACGAATAAAACTCACGGCTGGGAACGACCTCCCCAGGGACTGATGCCCTAGGTGTATCATTACCCAGCACGCTCACCTCAATCTCACGGGCGTTTACGCCGCGCTGTACCAATATTCGCCGATCATAGTGTGAGGCTTCAATGAGCCCTTCAAGCAAATCTGCCCGGCTGGTGCATTTACTGACGCCCACTGAAGAACCCAGGTTTGCCGGTTTAACAAACAATGGGTACGGAGCCATTTTCTCAGCCAGGGCGAGGATCTCATCCATTTGATTAGCAAGATTGCTGCGTAGGACCACCATCGCCTCGGGGACTGGGATGTGGTTGGCCAGCATCACATCTTTGAATAAACCTTTATCCATCCCCACCGATGATCCCAATACTCCCGCACCAACATAGGCGATCCCAGTCATCTCCAGCAGCCCTTGTAAAGTGCCGTCTTCACCGAAGGTTCCGTGCAAGACGGGAAAGACCACGTCCAGTTTTGTCAGCAGCTCAATCAGCAAGCCGTGCTGAGTCTTCTCGATAGTATTGATGCCAGATCGAGTGGGGTCGGGCAGCAGCGTAGCAGTCTTGAGTCCTGCAATCAGTCCTGACTGCAAGGCCTCCAGCACATTCTTCCCTACCAGCCAAACACCCTCCGGCGTAATACCGATCTGGGTCACCTCATACTTGTACGGGTCGAGCACACCCAACACGGAACGCGCTGACATCAGCGATACCTCATGTTCGCCTGAGCGCCCTCCAAAAATGACTCCAACACGCAGCTTTCGACCCGAATCCATTCTTTTAGCCTTACTTCTCCGTCCAATCACCCAATAATTCGATCTCTAGTTCCAGGCTGACTCCAAATTTCTGTTGCACTTTCTCCTGTGCCAGCCTGATCAATGAGGCGTAGTCTTCTGCCGTTGCGCTGTCCTGATTGATAAAAAAATTCGCATGTTTTGGGCTTATCTCGACCTTGCCCATGTTCATACCTTTCAGCCCCGCCGCTTCGATCAACCTGCCTGCATAGTCACCCGGTGGGTTCTTAAAAATCGAACCGAGTGACGCCCCGGAGGGCTGCGAGCTGCGTCGAATGGCAGCAAAATTATCCATCGTTGCTTGCACAGCCGTGGGGGTGCTTTGGGTCAGCTTCATTGTTGCTGACAAGACCACCGCTCCACCTGGCTGGCGCTTAAGGCTGCTGTTCCGATAGCCAAATTCGAGCCGCTCAACAGACCAATCCTCCTGCAAAATTTCATGTGGATGAGCACCATCCGAGGGTTTGAGATGCAAGATATTTGCCATCAACAGGCTGGCCTTCATGTCACTACCGTGCGCGCCGGCGTTCCCGTAGACTGCTCCGCCGACCGTCCCTGGGATGCCTGCCGCCCATTCCAATCCTGATAACCCACGTGCCGCAACTTGCCTGGCCAAGCCACCAAAATTTACCCCCGATTCACACCAAACATTCACCGGTTGTGCACCCGAGTTGAACTCGGTTCTCTTGGCCTGGTTGAGCAACACCAGCTGCCTCACGCCGCGGTCTGAAACGAGCACATTCGAGGCGCTGCCGAGGATAACGAATGGGATGGACTGCTCCCAGCAGAGCTTTGCGACCTGTGCCAGCTCTTCCGACGTTCCAACCCGAACCAACGCATCCGCGCTACCGCCAATGCGCGCGGCAGTATAACGCTTCAGCGAAACACTTTCCTGCAAACGGGTGCCTAGTGCACTACGCAGGAATTCCAGCTGGGTTTTGGTAATCGTCACAAGCTACCTTTTTTCCAGGTCACAGGTCCTTCATGATCTCGATCAGGTATACGATCAATTTGGGCGAGTGTAGAGGGTCTCTGCACATCACCTCAAGTTCTCTCCTTGTAAAGAGGCTCTTGTTGGTGGCAAACGGTTTCAAGAACAGGGATGCATAGGGTTCCAAATCTGCATCGTATGGTTCAATTTGCTTGACAGTTGGGTAATAACCTGACCTTAGTGCTGTAGCTGTGTTACTCATGTCGCGCTCTCCTTTCCTTCAATAAAGCTTCAACCTTGGCGCTGATCTGGTCCGCATCACCTGCGGATAAGACCAGCAGCACGTCTCCATGTCGCATATTCTCCACAAGGTAAGAGGTGATCTGCGAGAAATCCGCCATGTATCTTGTTTCTCGTTGGTTCATGGTGGCTACAATCTGCTTAGATGAAAATCCATCTTCTGGCTGCTGTTCGCGCGCCGCAAATATTTCCGTCACCACAACATGGTCTGCTTGCTCAAATGCTGCAGCGAAATCATTGTACAAGAGGCGGGTGCGTGAATAAGTGTGAGGCTGCCAAACGACCCATAATTGGCTGGCATGGTAGCGCATACGAGCAGCAGCGATCGTGGCTCTGATTTCTGTTGGGTGGTGGGCGTAATCATCGATGATGGTTATACCGCTGACCTCAGCCCGCACATCGAACCTACGACCAGTCCCGCGGAAGGCTGAGAGTGCCTTACCGGCTCGCTCAACGGGTAGCTGCATCTGGTGAGCCACTACCAGCGCTGCCAGCGCATTTTGGACGTTGTGCCGGCCAGCCAGCTGCAGGTTGATTGCGTGATTTAGCTCGAAATTGCTTCCCATCAGGTTACAAGTGACGGTAAAACTCATCCCGCCGGATGGGTTGAATGTAATCGATTCCGCAATGTAATCAGCCAATACATTTGCAGAGCCATTCTTTGAGTCGCGGATGCCGTAGGTAAATACTTTCTGCCCGCGCTTTTTGGCAATCTGCCCCAACCTGGCAGCACCTTGATCGTTGGCGCATACCACCAAGGTCCCATCGCTGCCCACCTGGCTGGCAAATTCATCAAAGGCAGCGAAAAAGTCCGCTTCGGTCGGGTAGCAATCGGGATGGTCGTGCTCAATATTAGTGATCACCGCCAGCTTCGGCTTCAGCCCGAGGAACATGCGGTCATACTCATCGGCTTCAATAACAAATGCCTGTCCTTGCCCGGCATGAGCGTTGGTTCTCGTATTCTTTAATACTCCGCCAGCGATGTAGGTGGGGTCCTCTTGAAGGAAAATTAGCATCCAGGCGATCATTGCGGTCGTGGTCGTCTTGCCATGCGTCCCTGCAATGGCGATCCCGAAATGCCCTTCCATCAAGCTTGACAAGAATTCGCTACGTTTGAGCACCGGGATGCCCTGTTTTTCAGCCGCCAGCACTTCCACATTGTCATCAGGGACGGCGGAGGAGCGCACCACCAGCTGAGCTCCGGCGATATTTTCTGATTGATGACCAACTTCCACCCGCACACCTTCCGCCTGTAAATTCTTTGCCAATGGAGACATAGCACGATCAGAACCCGTCACCACGTAGCCGCTCTCCAGCAGCACCCGAGCGATGGCTGAAAGGCCGGTGCCTCCAATTCCGATGAAGTGTACGTGCTTCTTTTCCGTCATATAAAAACCACGATTACAAAAATAAATGCCAAAGCAATCGCAAAATAGATGAATGGCACTCCCAGCCAGGCCGGTGCCATATATGCAAGAAGTTTGATCGCCGCCTGACCCTGAGGCGTAGTAGGATCAGGAGGAATAATATAGGAAATCGCCTGGTAGTTGGCATGAGCCAGGAAATACCAGATTGAGCCGACGATCAGGTAGCCATTCAAAGCCCCCAGGAAGATCCCCAGCAGAGAATCCTGTAGCCGTTCGCGGGCAAACCTTTCCCCACCCACTCTTGGCAGGTTGGGGGTTTGATACCCGAAAAATGCCAGGATGGTGATGATGGCTACACGCATCCAAAATTGGGAGGTTGAGCCTGCCTCGGCGAAGGATTGCGTCAGCCCTTTCACGTAGGTCTCCAGGACGGTGATGATGAACAGCGCCAGCACAGCGCTTGCAGTCACCATCATCTCCTTGGCCCAACCCCGCATGGCACCTATGACTGCGAATAAGATCACGAAACAAATGAAAATAAAGTTTATATAGACCATCCACTGCTCCTAATCAGACGGATTGGGAACATTTCGAACGCCATATTGTGGTGATGTTTTCGCCAGCTCAGTCAGCAAACTGGCTATCCGCAAGGATGCTTCTGGCCTGGCAAGTGAACGCAGCGCAGCGGACATTTGGGCGCGTTTTGCTTGATCGGCGATTAATCCACGCACTACCGGCACAATTTTCTCAGCCAGCTGAGTATCTTCAACCACTTCCGCCGCACCCCGCTTTACCAGATAGCTGGCATTAACTCGCTGGTATCTCCATGCATACGGGTACGGCACCAGGATGGCAGGCAGTCCGAACAGTGGCAGCTCACCCAGAATGGATGCCCCTGCACGTGTGAGCGCCAGGTCTGCCAAGCGCATAGCCGCCCCAATTTCATCATACAAGAACGGGTATGGTCGGTAGCGGTTCAGCTTCTCGCTGGGTAGTCCTGCCCGCGCTTGTTCCATCATCTGCCAATCTAATTTACCTGTGATATGGATCACTTGCATTTCCTGCAATAATTCAGGCAACGCTCCTGCCAAAGCTTGATTAATCGAGCGCGCTCCCCGGCTTCCGCCGAACACCAATAGGACAGGCAATTGCTCTTCGAGTGCAAAAAAGCTACGGGCTTGCTCAATAGTCCATCGTTCCAGGTCCGGTCGCACAGGGTAGCCGGTTATCACCTTGGAAGGGTGGTTGGGGAAATATGCTCCTGATTCTTCCACCGTGAGCGTTATGCAGTCGCTGAACCTGGCGATGGTATTCAATGCCATTCCGGGCTCGATATCCGGGACGTATAGAAGACTTTTCGCCCGGCGGGAAAGCCTGGCTGCCAGCGCCATGGGGACGGCCACGAATCCACCGGTAAAGAACAATACCTCCGGTTGGAACTTGCGTAGAATTCGCCTCGAGGCAAAAAACCCTCGCGAAAGCTGCCACAGGTTTCCAGGTAAGGCGCGCGCCCCAACTCCATGCACGCCGGCGGCAGGGATGGCTTCATAGCGAATCCCTTCACGCTTCACCAGGTCTTCTTCCATGCCCCCACTGCCCCCAACCCATAATACCTGGAGATCCTCGGGTGAAGCCGGACCAGCGTTAGCCTGGATTTCTTGAGCAGGCTCAGGCTTCTGGCTCATCAGCTGCTTGAGGACCGACAGGGCTGGAAACACGCCGCCGCCTGTCCCCCCTGCGCAAATTAATAACCGCATTGAGTCCCTTCTCCTCGTGTAGTCTGGATTTTTCCGACATTCTCGAGATATTCAAGATGATTCCTACCGAAGCCATCATCACCATTAAGTTGGAGCCACCTGAGCTGATAAACGGTAAGGCGTTGCCTGCGAATGGAAGCAAGCCCACCATCACCAGCATATTGATCAATGCTTCCAGGGCTAACCAGAAGGTCAACCCACCGCATAATAGCATCCCCAGGCCATCCGGCGCCTTATGGCTGATTGTCCAACCGCGCCACATGAACACCAGGTATAAGATGACCAGCAGCCCCGCTCCAACCACTCCCGTCTCCTCACCGACGACCGCAAACACGCTGTCGGTGTGTGGGAAGGGTAGCCCATTCAGCTTGGTCTGTGATTTACCGATGCCCACCCCCACCCAGCCGCCGCGCATGAAAGCCTCCAAAGACCGGCGCACGTGTTCGGAATACTGCAATGGGTCTTTTAGCCCGGCCAGGAAGCTATTCATCCGATCGGGCCCGGTGGGAAATAACCCTGAGCGTAAAACGAACACCCCTACCAGAAAGCCAACCGCCATCATAAAGAGGAAGTGTTTTAACGAACCTCCCGCCAGGAAAAACATTAGGGTACCGAGTAAACCGATCGTGATCACCGCACTCAGGTCCGGCTGCAGAACAATCAACCCACCCACAACCCCCATGATCACACTCAGTGGGATCATCGCCAGATATATATTCTTGAGGAACTCTCGCCGGTTATGCAGCCATACTGAGAGATAGATCACAATCCCAAATTTCGCCAGCTCTGACGGTTGGATCGACCCGCGGAACAGGCTACGCACCGACCCTAGGCGGGTATCCTGGATAATGAGCACTGCGATCAGGGCAAAAATCGCCGCTGTCATCAACGGCAAGGCGAGTTTCTTCCAATAGTGATAATCCATCCAGGCAAGGAAGATCATCACAATGGTGCCCAGCCCCAGCCAACGCAATTGGCGCATGAAAATATACGCTTGTGACCCATACACCTGGAATGAATAATCCGCGCTGGCAGAATACACCATCAGCATCCCAAACAAAATCAATGCGATAACCACCAATAAGAATGGCACGTCGAACCCCAATCTTGCAGAACGATGCACTTTATCTTTTACTCTGATCATTACCGGTCCATTTTGACCCTTCATTTGCACGAAAGATTGAGCACCCATCGTTTGAATGCCTCCCCGCGGTCTTCAAAGTCGCGGAACTCATCAAAGCTTGTGCCACCGGGTGAGAGCAGGACGATATCTCCTGCTTCCGCCACCTTGCCTGCCATGTTCACAGCTTGTTCGAGACCATTGCATACTTCCACTATAAGATGTGAGCCGGCTTGGCGCTTACCGACTGCATCTGTGATCTTCCCGGTTGCTTCTCCAAATAGGACAAGGTGTTCTACTCTGGCGTGGATCAATTCCGCCAGGTCATCCCAAGGCAGATTTTTATCCCTCCCACCCGCTAGTAAAACAATCGGGCGCTGAACGTCCGCCGGGGTATCGAAGGCATGGATGGCAGCCATCACTCGCTCAGGGGCTGTGGCAATTGAATCGTTGTACCAGTCAGCGCCCTTCCACGAGCTCACCCATTCCAGCCGGTGGGGTACGCCGCTGAAAGCGATGATTGCCTCCCGCATCGCTTTCACGGGCAGTCCGGCAGCCTGGCTGATTGCGAGAGCCGCCAACACGTTTTCCACGTTATGCCAGCCACGTAGCGGGATTTCCACCTGCCTTAGAACAGGTGTTGCTTCCCGACCATCCCATAAGCACATCCACTCACCTTCGATAAATCCGCCCGGCAATTCCTTCGCAGGTCTTTCCCGCCCAAAAGAATATAGCTTTCCCTGCACTCTTTCAGTCAGAGCCCAAGAACCTGAGTCATCACTCCCCAAGACAGCTATATCCATCTTCGTCTGATATTCCAATATGCGGCTCTTGGCTGCAATATAAGCTGCCATCGTCGCATGCCGGTCGAGATGGTTGGGTGTGATATTCAACACGCAGGCAATGTTCACGTTTTTGGTGATCAGCTCCAGCTGGAAGCTGGAGAGCTCGATCACTGCCAGGTCATTTGCATCCATCTCATCCACTATTGCAAGAAGCGGTGACCCAATATTGCCTCCCACCCACACCTTGCGATAGATCGATTTCTTTCCTGGAGCGTTGATATAGCTCTCTGCGATTTTTCCTACCAGGCTGGTGGTGGTGGTCTTCCCGGCAGAGCCGGTGATCCCAATCGTCCGGCATGGGCATTCTTCGAGGAAAATTTGCGAATCGTTGGTGAGTGGAATCCCAGCAGCTCTAGCCTCCTGGATCAGCTCGAGGTCGAGGGGCACACCACCCGATACGCACAAGACGTCTGCTCCCTCGAGTAGGGAGAGTGGATGGCTGCCCAGAAACCATTCAATATGCGAAGCATGGATTCCAACCTGCTCGTCCAAGGACTGTTTGACCGCTTCAAGTTGCTCGAGGGTTTTGCGATCGTTCATCACCACGCGCGCCCCACGCGCCGCCAGGAAGCGCCCCAGGGCAACTCCCTGCCTGGCAGCACCGATGACGATCACACGTTTATCCTTCCAATCAGTCATTCCAGCGTCTCGCAATCATCAACTATTCATCCAATCGCAATCGCCGCGCCGATAATCGCGGCCAGTAAGCCAATCAGCCAAAAGCGCTGCACCACCTGCGTCTCGCTCCATCCCAGAAGCTCAAAGTGGTGGTGGAGTGGCGCCATCTTGAACAGGCGTTTTCCCTTGGTGAACTTGAAATATCCCACCTGCAGCACTACACTCACCATCTCGCTTAGCGGAATGACCGCGATGATGGGCAGCAGTATCCATTGACCAGTCATCAAGGCGACCACAGCCAGCGTTGCTCCCAGGGGCAGTGAACCGACATCTCCCATGATCAATAATGCCGGGTGAACATTGAACCATAGAAAACCGAACAACGCACCTACTAATGTGAAGCAGAAACGTGCCAGGAAGAGCTGTCCCTGCAATAAAGCGATCATGCCGAAAGCCGCAAAGCAAGTCGCCGAGATCAGTCCTGCCAATCCATCCAGGCCGTCCGTAAAATTGACTGCATTGGAAAAACCAACAATAAGCAAAGTCGCGATGGGGATATACAAGATTCCGAGAGAAAATTCACGGTTCATCCAGGGTAGAAAAATTTCCGGCGCCTGCAAGACATACTGCAAACCTATCGAAATCACAATACCCAGCAAGATCTGGATCAGAAATTTGCTTCTCGCTCTGAGACCGCGCTCATCATTCCGTTGACCCCGTAGCTTTTTCCAATCGTCGATGGATCCGAGTAGCCCAAAGACGATCATCGTCCCCATAGGGAGGAAGATGGACCGACCAAGCATGGTGAACCCAACCAGTGAGGCGGCATTGAACAGCAAGGTGATCAGCAGCACAGGCAGGATGAATAAAACCCCACCCAAAGTAGGTGTGCCGGTCTTCATAATATGTGTTTGCGGACCATCCACACGGATCTGCTCGCCAATTTTCAGGTGGCGCAGGATGCGCAGCAGCGGTTCTCCCCAGATAATCGTCAACATAAATGAGAATCCCGCCAATGCCAGGGCATACGCACTTTCCCTCATACGTGATACTCCAGCGCAGACACGATGCGGTCCATTTTCATTATGTTCGAGCCCTTAACCAGGACAACGTCATTAGAATTAAGCTTCGGCTGCAGGTAATGGATCACCTGCTCCACCTGGTCTAGGGCGGTAATCTGACCCAACGGCAGACCTGCCTCCAGGGCTGCTTCAGCGATGATCCTGCCGCGATCTCCCAACGTCACCAGCTCATCCACTACTTCAGCTGCCCGAATACCCACCATCTCGTGCCCGCGTTGCTCGTACTGACCCAGCTCGAGCATGTCGCCCAAGACTGCCACTTTTCGACCCACCAGGTCGTTCAACAGGTTGAGCGCGGCCAGCATAGACTCGGGAGAGGCGTTATACGTATCATCCAGGATCAGAGCACCACTCTGGGTACGCACGGCGATCAGGCGCAGCTCATTGCTCGCCGAGCGGAGCCCACTGACGATCTCCTGCCACGTCAGACCATCCACTAACCCGACGGCAGCCGCCCGTAGTGCCGTCTGCACCGAGTGCCTGCCGATCAGTGGCACCCGCAGCTGTAAGACCTCTGCTGGGCGGTTCTTCTCATGCCGGTAATGTAGGAAAAAGCGGATGCCCTCCAGTCCCAGGCTTTCCACATTATCCGCCCACAGGTCCACAACATTGTCCATGCCGTAGAAAAAGACCCG
>JBGOYO010000052.1:0-11179 GCA_041479715.1 Anaerolineae bacterium | reverse complement strand
CTTCCATTTGGCACCGATGCTTTGACGGCTTACCTGGTAGCCCTAGATATCGCCGCCCGCCTCCCAAATACGGTCGTCCTTCCACCGTTGAATTACGGTATGAGTGAACACTATAAATCCTTTTCATTTACTGTGTCTCTTCAGTTTGATACCGAGACTGCGATCATCCGTGATATTCTCGAATCGGTCTATCGTGAAGGTATCCGCAAGGTCTTCATCATGAATGGGCACGACGGGAACATTGCTCCAATTGAAGTCGCAGCCCGTTCGGCCAAAGTAGCTCACTCAGACTTAAAGATCGTTTCACTGGATGCCTGGTGGAAGATGGTCGGCGACTTGGTGCCTCCCGATTTTTTTGAGGTCTGGAACGGACTGGGTCACGCTGGTGAGGGAGAGACTTCCATATGCATGGCATTGTTCCCTGAATTGTGCGAACCGTCCAAGGCTATGGGCGTGGTGCCTCACCTTCCCCCCCATGTGGATATTAAGTGGACTTTCAATGAGCTAACCAACGTTGGTGCGTCTGGCGATCCTACCAAAGCTACCCTGGAAAAAGGTAAAAAGATGCGTGAGATCCTGGTCAATACAGTAGTCGGAATTCTCACCGATCTCGATAAAAATGATTGGGATTACCGATCACCTGAAATAAAATAATAAGGCCAGATTTTGAGGCATTGTAAACATGACAGATAAACCATCGAAAAATCGACCACCCAATCCAGCAACCTTAGCAGTCTGGGCTGGCGAGGAAAGTAAGGATGGCTGGCAGGGATCTACCCAAGTGCCGGTTGTGCATAGCGTTTCCTTTGGTTACAAAGATCTTGATGATTGGTACGAGGTTGCTTTAGGGGAGCAATCCGGCTATATCTACAGTCGGAATACCAATCCCACAGTAGACGTATTTGAAGAAAAATTGCGCCAATTGGAGAGCGCAGAAGCTGCCACCAGCTTCTCAACGGGTATGGCAGCCATCAGTAATACGCTATTTACGCTACTTTCTCCAGGTGAGCGGATTGTTTCTGTTAAAGATACCTACGGGGGGACGAACAAAATTTTTCTTGGCTTCTTACCACGGTTTCACATAGAAGTTACGCTGTGCGCTACCACTGATCATGAAGCGCTTGAGGAAGAAATTGGCAAAGGCTGTAAAGTTCTATATCTGGAAACTCCGACAAACCCCACCCTGAAAATCATCGACATTGCACGTTTAGCCAAAGCTGGTCATCAAGTGGGCGCGATTGTCGTTGTCGATAACACCTTTGCTACCCCCATCAATACCAATCCCCTGGAATTTGGAGCGGATCTGGTAATTCATAGTGCAACCAAATTCCTGGGCGGACACGCGGATGCATTGGGCGGTGTTGTTTGCGGCTCGAAGGCGCTGGTCGAGCAAATTTTTGGTTTTCGTGAGATCACGGGGGCTACTCTCCATCCAATGTCAGCCTATTTATTGCTCCGTGGCATGAAAACCTTGCATCTCCGCGTTCAACGGCAAAACGAAAGCGCCTTGAAGATTGCTCGGTTCCTGAAAAGCCACCCTTTTGTAAAAGATGTCTTTTACCCAGGACTGGAATCACACTTAAATCATGAGGTTGCTAAAAAACAGATGCGGGGTTATGGGGGAGTCCTCAGCTTTTTCCTGGATGCTGATTTTGATGCCGTTCGGTTATTCTTACCCCGCTTACGCTACGCCCACATGGCCGCAAATCTGGGGGCCGTTGAGACTGTTGCTGGACCCCCAAGGACGACCAGCCATGTCGAAGTTACACCAGAACAGCGGGCAGCAATGGGTATTCCGGAAAGTCTGATTCGTTACTCCGTTGGAATTGAAGATCCTGATGACCTGATCGCTGATCTTTCCCAGGCTTTAGAGTATTCAGCTGAACATTATCGACGAGCAGACGTGGAAGAAATAAAAACCTGATCCACAGAATGATATAACTCGCAGACCGCGATTACCGAGCGCCAAAGTAGCGACATTAAGTTATAGATCTAAAAAGTATCCCTTGGGAGGACCGGATTACGGCATGATGCAATTACTCTTGATTAAATCCTGGATAGAGGACCATCTGCCTGAGTATCTGAACGATTTAGGCGCGCTAGTCAATGTGGATTGTGGGACCTCAAACAAGTCAGGCGTGGATCATGTAGGTCGGATATTTCGAGGATATTTACAAGAGGCTGGTTTTGAGCTGACCGAATATCCATTAGCGCAATATGGTGATTGCTGCCAGGCGACTTACCACGGCAATGGAAAGGTCCGAATCTTATTGATGGGCCACCTAGACACAGTTTATCCCGATGGTACTGCAATTGTACGGCCGATGCGTTTTGAAAATCGCCATATCCTAGGCCCAGGCGTTTGTGATATGAAAGCAGGCCTATTAACTGGGTTATACGCAATTCGGGCGCTTCAACAGATTGAATTTAGCGATTTTGGTCAGATTGATTTTTTCCTCAATACAGATGAGGAAATTGGCTCACCAGCTTCACATCCGCTATATCAACCAATAGCCGCGCTAGCTGATGCTGCCCTGGTGCTTGAATCTGCCAGGATGAACGGGGATATCGTAAGCGCCCGGAAGGGAGATGGTACTTACCGGATCCACGTGCGTGGACGTCAGGCCCACGCGGGTGTCGAGATTGAAAAAGGCGCCAATGCTATTATAGAGTTGACCCATTGCATCCAGGCACTGTCTGGGTTAAATGGCGGGCAGCCAGGTACAACCGTCAATGTCGGTTTAGCGGGTGGTGGAATTCGACCGAATGTTGTGCCCGATGAAGCTTGGGCTGAATTCGATGTTCGTTTCGTGACCGTTGCAGATGGCCTGGCACTCGACCGAGCATTCCACCAGATCGCTAGCCAGCCACATATCCCGGGCACGAACATCGAGGTCATAGGTGGTATTGAAAAGAACCCCATGGAAAAAACTGTAGCCAGTGCGTATTTGGTTGACCTGATTCATGGGGTTGGAAAACAGCTTGGAGTAAGTTTTCAGGATGTCCAGACTGGAGGCACATCGGATGGGAATTATGTGAGCGAGATGGGTATCCCTACTTTGGATGGGTTAGGGCCCATAGGAGGTCTTGATCACAGCCCAAATGAATATCTGGATATGGATAGTATTGTGCAGAGGACGGCTTTATTGGCAGGGTTCATCACTGAAATCGCCTCTCATCGAGATCAATTAGCGCAATTCAAACCGCACACAAAATAGAAGCAGAAAAGGAAAGTGGATTATGAACTCAGAAGAAGTCGTTCAAGCAGCCCATGTTGCTGGCCTGCGGTTGATCCGTTTCTTATACTGCGATAATGGGGGGGTTATCCGCGGCAAATTGACTCACATAGATGGTTTGGAAAGACGGCTGAAAGGCGGCATTGGCCTGACTGTGGCAATGCAGGCATTCAATATGCTCGACCATTTAGTTCCATTCGAAGGTATGGGCCCCGTTGGTGAGGTGCGCATTATGCCAGATCCTAACACCTTCAGGATTCTGCCATATGCGATTTCCTCTGCAGCTATGCTCTCTGACCTGCTCACACTAGACGGAAAACCATGGGAGGCCTGCCCACGTAGCTTTCTGAAGCGGATGATCACTCGAGCAGCGCAACAAAATATCACTCTTCAGATGGCGATGGAAAACGAGTTTATTTTATGCCGGGAACAAGACGGGCAGATGATACCAGCAGACGAGGCTTTATGTTTCAGTAGCGTGGGGATGCACGATATGGGATCGGTCGTCGACGATATGATTGCCGCATTTGAGGGTATGGGCATTCCAGTAGACCTATATCATCCAGAATATGGCCCCGGCCAACACGAAATTACTATCACCCGGGCGGAAGCCCTAACCGCCGCTGACTTACAGATTTTCTACCGAGATACCGTGAGAAGTGTAGCCCGAAACCATGGATTCTTTGCTTCTTTCGCGCCCAAGCCGTTTCCCAACTTACCTGGCAACGGATGCCATATCCATTGCAGCTTGTGGGATCCGGCCGGAAAAACAAACCTGATGTGGAGTGAGCACGATCGGTATTATATGAGCGAAACTGGATACCACTTCATCGCTGGCATCTTGGCCCATTTACCAGCCCTGATTGCCATCACTTGTCCCAGTTATAACAGCTACCGCCGGATCAAACCCCATATGTGGGCGAGCGCATTTGTGGGGTGGGGTCTGGATAATCGAGAAGCCGCGGTAAGGGTTGCCTCGCCATTTTGGGGTCAGGAGGTAAACTCAATTAACTTTGAGCTCAAAGCATCCGATCCCAGCAATAATCCCTACCTGGCTATAGGCGGTGTAATTGCTGCTGGTCTAGATGGATTGACTCGTAAGCTTGACCCAGGTGAACCATTGTTGGTTGATCCATGTGACATGAGCGAGGAGGATTTGGAGCGACGTCATATACGACCGTTACCGACTTCCCTGGCTGAAGCTCTGGATAATCTTGAGAATGACGAAGTTCTGATGGAAGCTCTAGGACCACTTTTATTCCAATCCTTCGTGGCTGTGAAACGCTCAGAGATCAGTGCATTTGCCGCTGAGGACGTGAACTTTGAGCTAAAGCACCACTTCTATATTTTTTAACGGGCTTCTGAAATTATTCGATGGAGTGTAGCATGTCAATAGAACTTGATCTCTCCGGTATCCCTATCGTCGACCATCACGCCCATCCGTTGCGGCGGATGCAGCCGGCAGCACCAGATGAATGGCTCGGTTTTTTCACCGAGAGCAGAGATCCTGATCTTGTTCTCCACCATGTGCCTCATACACTTTTCTTTCAATACGCAGTGCGTGCTTTATCTGGTCTCCTTGCCTGTGAGGCCAACGCTGCTGCTGTTTTGAAGGGGAGGGATTTATTAGGCCATATGGGCTGGGCTAAGCTCTTGATCAAGAGTGCCAATATCAAGACAATGTTGATGGACTACGGTTTCCGCGGTAAGGAGAGCTACGATCATGCGGAAATGAAGGATCTACTTCCCTGCAGAATTGAGCCAATCTTACGATTGGAGACGTTAGCCCAAGAACTGATTTTACAACTAGATACTCTCGACCAGGTTATGGAAGCCTTCGCGACAGAAGTTGAAAACGCCGGCGCGAATGGGTATGTCGCGCTAAAAAGCATTATCGCCTATCGCACCGGGCTGGACATTCGTGAATGGTCACACGCGGAAGTCGAGTCTGCATTTGTTCAAGTGAAGGAACAGGCAAGGCGCGACGGCAAGGTCCGCCTGGCATCTCCACCTGTCAATGATCTGCTAGTTCTACAGGCACTGGAGATCGCCAATCGGCAGGAAATGCCCGTCCAATTCCACACAGGTTATGGAGACTCAGATGTAGATTTACGCCTGGCTAATCCACTCCATTTTCGGCATTGGCTGCAAAGCGGCAAATTTGCCCGCGTGCCATGGGTGATCCTGCACATGGGGTATCCTTACCTGCGGGAATCCGCATATCTTTCCAGCATCTACCCCAACATATTTGTGGATTTATCACTTGCCATACCCTTTGCTGTCGGTGAGACTCAAAGCATGCTTGTACAACTGCTGGGATTAGCACCGACAAGTAAGCTATTGTACGCCTCGGACGGTTTTAGCGTTCCAGAGCTATTCTGGTTAGGAGCAAAAGTCTGCCGGACTGCCTTGGGACGAGTGCTCGACCAGCTAATTAACGAAAACATCTTAACAACGGGAAAAGCTTATGCGAGTGCAGAGCAGATTCTCTTCCGCAACAGCGAAATCCTCTACAACTTGTAATAAGAGTTGGATATACCTTAGGTGGTTTACGGTGCAAAAATTCTGTCCACAGTCTTGGCACTCCCATTTCCCTTCACACAGCTTCGAGGTCTGCAAATGAGACCTATTGGAATCTAGCAGTTTATTGTATATCACCGATACACTTGCTCTTCAATCCGAATCACAGTTGAGATTTGTTTTGGAGATTGCACCCGCACATTCCTTATGGTAAAGGTTAGGAGGAACATGCAAACCGTTCGTCTGGCTTTGATAGGTTTTGGTAATGTTGGGCAAGGTCTAGTTCAAATCCTGTATAACAAGGGCGACACTTACGCTGAAAACTTCGGACTTCGGTTTATTATTGTTGCGATTACAGATTTAGTCTATGGCAGTGCATATAACCCCGATGGTCTGGATTTACTTTCATTGCTAAAAATCAGCTCAGAGCATGGGAACCTTTCTCAGTTACCCTCTAAAGGGAATCATTGGGATGCGTTGACCATGATTTCCCAATGCAACGCTGATGTTATCGTTGAACTTAGTTACACAAATTTTGAGACTGGCGAGCCAGCCATTAGCCATATTCGTGCCGCTCTTGGGAGTCAAAAGCATGTCATTACGAGTAATAAGGGACCGATTGCTTTAAAGTATCAGGAATTAGCCGAATTTGCCCGGGCCCAGAAGGTAATGATTGGAGTTGAAGGGACTGTGATGAGCGGCACACCTGCGCTCAACCTTGGCACAAAATTGTTGGCAGGCACAGAAATACGTCGAATAGAGGGTATTTTAAATGGCACGACGAACTTCATTCTGACAAAAATGGGAGATGGGGCGGGTTATACTGATGCGTTAGCAGAAGCTCAGGCGCGAGGCTTTGCCGAAGCAGATCCAACTGGCGATGTGGAAGGTTTCGACACTGCAGGTAAGCTGGTCATTCTAAGTTCAACGATTATGAATACACCGCTCGATATAAAGCAGATAGATCGGATTGGTATTACGGATATTACTGAGAAAGAAATTGAGCAAGCCAGGCTAAAAGGTTCTAAATGGAAACTAATTGGCAAATTAGAAAAACTAGAACAAGGGGTCCGGGCTAGCGTAAAACCTGTCTGTCTCCCCTCAAGTCATCCTCTAGCTAATATCGATGGTGTCACAAATGCGATCACTTTCAATACAGATTTACTAGGTGATATTACTTTAATAGGTCCGGGAGCTGGGAGAATGGAAACGGGTTATGCTCTTATTTGTGATTTGTTGGAAATTTACCGCGAAGATACGATATTAAGTGATCCCCTGGATTGATCAGTAAAGACTGATTATTATATAAAAGATTCTAGCATTTACTACTGATCGCTGCAGGTGTGTAACACCATGAACCAATTTAATGGCCGGAATCTAACTTGAGATGCTGATAAAACCCAACCGATCTTTCTAATTTAGGTATGAAAAACAATGAATATGCAGGATAGTAAGTGTGCATAATGATCAACAGTAATGCCACAACAGCCGTGAAGTTCCAAAAAGAGTAGATAAACACAAGTACTGATCATGACCAAATTCAGTTATGGAATAACAGTGGGTCTCGCTCCAGGTTCACCAATGGTCCTCTTTCAGACTTGGAAGAAGCGTTATAGGCACATAGCCCAATCCATCGTTTGAAGCGCCTCCGAAAACCCCATAAAGCAGAAGACTGATTATTTAAACGGGGTAGAACTGATCTTATAATCCTCTCAAATATATCGATCTCTCCCTCCAGATGGGGATGCTCTCATATCTCCTTGATTCCTGTAGTGGTGTAATTCAGGTAATACTGCATGGAGATTATGCACATGGTGGATAAATTAACCGCCACGTATAGGACAAAGAAGATATCCTAGCACCATACGCAAATTAGAGAACGACCGATCCACTTCTATTAATCAGCTGGCTGAGCGTTCGAGTCGTTCCAAATAAATAAGAAAATAATATTTATTTCCCCTCCGGATAGAACTGTAGATCGCCTTCCTTGTTTCGTTCTACTGGATCAATTCGGTTACAGATATACTCGAACAGCCCGCAAGGAGCGCAGCGAGTTGTATGGTGATTTTGGAACAAAATCGACGTAATAGAAAGTATTTCCCCCCTCTTCCCCTACCTGCTTATCTATCGCACTGAAGAAGCCGCGGGTTCGAATCCGCCGGCAAGCGGCAGGTGGCCCCGCCGGGGGCGCCAATATATGGGGGTTAATACTCGATACCCCCACATATAGCCATAGTTAGAAAAGTTAACAAATAGTTTAGCGCCATTAATTAACTCTTGAAATGGACCGTGGGAAAAAAAGGTTTCCAGGACAACCTGGAGACAGGCTACGCGCCTGTCTACTCACACATAATTGGTGTCCAGGCGCTGCCCTATGGGGTCATCAGCATTTGGGGATAGGTATTCAATTGTATCGACCCCCTATCTTCACTTATGGTCTTGTTACCCCCCTAATTTAACCTGCTTTCAAACAAGAAGGGAAATAAGGGTTGAAAACCTTTTCACTCGTAGTACCTAGATACAACAAGTACAGCGAAAGCCTTCATTTTCATCTTTTAACTTCGCTTTAAATTTTATAAACCAGACTGTATATATAGGAGATTTTTCATTAGAAACAAATAAGAATATAGGGATATATTACACTAATATGGTCTTATTAGTATATATATGGTATAAAAAGTTTATTCTAACTGAAGAGGGAAATACGAATGATAAAAACTAGTGATATTATCGAAAATCCTATAAATCAGAAAAAGGAACCTATGACAATAAGCAACTTCTCAGTCACTACAATTGGCTGGGTGGCAATAATAACAGGAGTCTCAGCTATTCTTGCAGTGATATTTCTCGCCCTGATGGCTACGGTGAATATGTCCTTTGGTAAGGTCAATGACGTTTTCAATGCCATTATCGGGATCTCAAGTGCGGTTTTAGCATGGATGTTGTATGCTGAACATCATGCAAAGTCACCGATGTTGAGTCAAATCGCGATTGCCCTTGCGGTGATCGGTGCAATCTTTACCATTGTCGGATCGATCCTGATCATTTATGGATTCACAGACTTTGTTCTAGCAGGGTGGTATACAGGGATCGGGTACGCTCTGATCGGCTTGTGGCTGGTTGCGTTTTGTTATTCGATGCTACGCGGTAGCGTACTGCCACATAACCTGATTATATATGGGATCGTCGTGGGTGCTTTCATGGCAGTTGGACTGATTGGTATTCTTGGGATATTCACTGGAGTTGATAGCATGGAGTCCATGTCATGGTATCTCTACTTAGCATTTTTTGGATATTTAGGAATATACATCATGTATCCGATCTGGACGATTTGGCTGGGACGGACTCTTCTACTCAAATGAAGTTACCACCAATTACCTACGCCGGTGCCAGAGCATTCTATGACAAATAACATCTACTATTACATAGGGCCACCCATCTGCTAGCAACGCACACTGTTGGGTGCATTATCAGATCCAATTACTGGATTAACAGCATGTTCATGCAGAATTGGGAGACGCCATATGAAAGTCAAAGGTCTTGTTTGGTTGGGTACCCGTACCGCTCAGTTTCAGCCAATGCTCGATTTCTGTCAAAATGTTCTGGGATTGGCTCCAATCCATATTGAACCGGGTTTTGCAGTCCTGGATATGCGTAACGGTGATCGCCTCGAAATCTTTGGACCCGATTCGTTGTTCGATACCTTTATGACCCACCCCGTAGTCGGCTTCTCGGTGGACGATATTGTGATCGCACGCGCCGAGTTGGAAGCCTACGGCATAGAATTCATTGGGCCGGTCCATACTGAAGATGATGGTTACGCATGGAGTCATTTTCGTGCGCCCGATGGCTTTATATATGAACTAACCTATAATCCTGCCCAGCCTATATCCTAAACCGCATTAAGGCGTGGATTGTATTCAGGTATGAGCACCTTATTTTAACCAAGTCTTCGGACACAGAGTAGCACGCCCAACACCGGCTTCACCTGACCACGGGGGTCTACACAGTAATATTCGCCAACTTTCATGCTACGATGAGACAGGAGTCTTGCCTATCTCGGCGGTAGGTGATTCAAACTGTTATAAAAATGATTGTTGGAAAATCACCTTTGTATCCCTTATTGATGGCAGCGTATAGATAAACCGAAATGGTTCAGCAAACTCATTCATCCATTATCTGACCACCATCCAGTTTATCTTTCTGGTCAATCTGATAATTGTTGGATATCAGATGAGAATCAGGTGGAAACAGGACGGAGATTGATCGGGATCGGAGTGAGAATTTCATTCATCAGGCGAGCTGCCTCATCTTGGGTTCCTGGAATATAGTGAGGATAGCGGGTCTTAAGATCGCCAAGGAGTGACCCAGCATACCAGCCGCGATCACCAAGAGGTGTCATTGGTAGATCCCTCAATCCATATGTGCATATTTAAAAACGGCAATCTTCAAGACATCTGCCAGAGGTAAATAAAGCAGGGTTACGATCAAGGTGAGCACAACCAGATTGAATGGGATGGCAGTCATCAGGAAGCCTTGTGTCGCCAGGATAGTTACAAC
Organism: Anaerolineae bacterium; assembly: GCA_041479715.1. Taxonomy (GTDB): domain Bacteria; phylum Chloroflexota; class Anaerolineae; order Anaerolineales; family UBA4823; genus FEB-25. The sequence continues at coordinate 863 of JBGOYO010000052.1, read as the reverse complement.
AATGACATCCAGGACTGTGCCCAATATCATCCAGCGGCTGGGGATCGATTTCCAGAAATGACGCCTTTCGCGGACCAGATAGACATTGATCTGGCCGGTAAAGACCAGCATTACAAACATCAGCGTTTGCATTTGAGCCAATGGTAAGTGGAATAGGTTATTTGATGCATATAAAAATGCAAACGAAAGAATCAGGGCGGGAATTGCTAGAAGGAAAGCCACTTGCATCAGAGTGCGAATATGCCATCGATCGGGCTTGTTTGAATAAGATACATTATCCGTAGCAATTGACATGGTAACAAAATCATTAGCAAAAAGCAGCAAGACAATCAATAATGGGGTAACTACAAATTCTCCAGTAAAGATAAACCCAAGGCTCAAAAAGAGAGCAATTTGGAAAGTTTTGATAATCTTGTTAAGTGTGTACGTCAACATCCGTTGATAAATCCGGCGGCTGGTTTTAACAGCTTCGAGGATGTTGCTCAATCCGGGAGTAGTCAATACCAGGCTGGCGGCAGCTTTAGCTACGTCTGTGGCACTGGCAACTGCGATACCCACCTCCGCTTGTTTTAAAGCTGGAGCATCATTGACGCCATCACCAGTCATACCGATGATGTGCCCCGTACTCTGGAGTGCCTGAACCAGGTGGAATTTGTCTTCTGGAAAGACGCCAGCAAAAATATTGCATTGTAAAGTTTCAGCGGTAACCTGACCATGCAGACTCTCGGAATCACATGTCGAACCTGTGATGCCTACCTGTTCAGCAATGGCTTGAGCCGTCAGTGAATCATCTCCGGTTACCATCAGTACGCGCACCCCCAGGTCATTCAATTTTTGCACCAAAGCCTTAGAATCTGCCCGTG
>JBGOYO010000051.1:0-11246 GCA_041479715.1 Anaerolineae bacterium | reverse complement strand
GCGGCGGTACCCAGTAAAAATAGACCTGCAGCAAGGGGGCTGGCAAAAGCTTTTTCCACCAGATTTTTAAAAAGGAAACCAGCGATCACCGCCGGGATGGTTGCCAGCACCAGGAACCATCCGAGACGAGCCAATTGGTCGGAAAATGGCTTCCGGTGGACCAATCCGCGGACAACGGACGAGATGATGTTGTACAGATCTTTCCTGAAATAGACGATGACTGCCAGTAACGTCCCCAGCTGCACCAAGACATCGAATATAAAAGCATCCTGAACAGAGATGTGCCATTTTAGCAGGTATGGAACGATCACCAAGTGAGCCGAGCTTGAGATGGGCAGGAATTCAGTCAAACCCTGGATGATCCCCAGGATAATGGATTGGATGAGTGTCATTCAGTTTTATCCCAATGGTTGAAAAAATTAGTGGCAAAATGATCAAATTGACCATCCATAATCGCTTGCCGGATATCATACATCAACTTGAGTAAGGTGGTGAGGTTGTGGATAGTTAGCAGGGTGGCACCCAAGATTTCTTTGGCAAGCACTAAATGGCGAAGGTATGCGCTGGAGAAGTTCCGGCAGGTATAACATAAGCAGGTATCATCGATCGGCGATTTTTCAGAAGCATACCTGGCATTGGCGATGTTGATACGCCCGGTGCGCGTTATCGCAGCGTGGTGCCGGGCGAGACGGGTAGGTAAGACGCAATCAAAAATATCCACTCCGCGCTGCACCCCAGCAACCAAATCCTCCGGCGAACCGACCCCCATCAGGTAGCGAGGCTTATCCTCGGGTAAACAGGCGTCCATCAGCTCAAGGATAGAGAGGGTTTCCTGCTTGGTCTCGCCGACAGATAACCCGCCGATGGCGTACCCGGGCAAATCCAACCCACACAGATATTCTGCCGAGCGTTTTCGCAGCTCCGGATATATACCCCCCTGAATAATCCCGAATAATGCCTGGTCTGAGCGGGTTTTTGCCTTCAGACAGCGGTCGGCCCAGGCGTGAGTGCGGTCCAAGGCAACTTCATTTTTCACGACATCATAAGGTGATCCGCATTCATCGAAAGCCATTATGATATCTGCGCCCAGGTTTTCCTGCATCGAGATTGATTTTTCTGGCGTGATGCGATGGGTCGAGCCATCTATGTGGCTTTTAAATGTGACACCATCTGAGTCAATTTTTCGGCTTTCCGCCAAAGAGAATACCTGAAAACCGCCTGAATCGGTCAGAATGGGTCTATCCCAATGCATAAAAGTGTGCAAGCCACCCAACTGAGCAATAATCTCATCACCAGGTCTCAAATAGAGGTGATAGGTGTTGGCTAAGATCAAACCGGCGTCAAGCTCCTCCAGCTGGGCAGGCGTGACCGATTTAACTGTAGCCTGTGTGCCGACCGGTGCGAACAGGGGTGTGGCAAGATCGCCGTGAGGAGTATTGAAAACCCCTGCACGTGCGTGACCTGCGCGTGATTTTATTTCAAAAGTGAAGCCGGTGCTCATTTCGAAGCATGATTATAACCCATCCGGGTAGTGTTATAATTTTCATATCGGGCGAGCAGCTTCATTTACCAACCTGTAAGCTATGGACCACTGGTGCCTCGCTGGTGACAATTATTTTTGCTTCACAATAGAGCGGTTTACAGGAACTAAATAGGAGAAAAATATGCAGATCTATGATTTACCGGGTCCGAAGGCTAAAGCCATTATCGAACGTGATTCAGTTGTCATCTCACCTTCTTATGCACGTGCTTATCCATTTGTGATGGATCATGGCAAGGGTTCAGATGTGTGGGATGTGGATGGGAACCATTTCTTGGATTTTGCTGCGGGGATCGCAGTGACTGCGACAGGACACAGTCATCCGAAAGTGGTGCAAGCGATAAAAGATCAATCGGAAAAGTTCCTCCACATTTCAGCAGATTTTTACCATGAAGCATGGGTCAGTCTTGGTGAACGTCTCGATCAAATAGCACCATTCAAAGAAGACGCGATGTCATTTATGACCAACTCTGGCACAGAAAGCGTAGAAGCTGCCATCAAACTGGCGCGTTATCATACTGGTGCAAGCCAATTCATCGGTTTCTTGGGGGCATTTCACGGTCGGACCCTGGGATCATTGAGCTTCACTGCCAGCAAGCCGTTATATCACGAAGGTTTCTACCCGCTCATGAATGGGGTAGTGCACGTCCCTTATCCAGACCCTTATAGACCTCTGTTCAGCATGCGCCCTGGAGAGGATTACGGCGAGACCGTGGTGAGGTATATCGAAGATCAGGTATTAGGAAAATTGCTGCCTGCAGAGGACGTGGCCGGTCTTTTAGTAGAATCGATCCAGGGTGAGGGTGGGTATATCATCCCACCTCCCGGGTTCTATCCGGCGTTACGCGACCTGTGTGATCGCCATGACATCCTGCTGATTGTAGACGAGGTGCAGTCGGGTATGGGTCGGACAGGTAAGTGGTGGGCTATTGAGCATTTCGGCATCGAGCCGGATATCGTCTGTGTAGGTAAAGGGATTGCCTCAGGCATCCCATTGGGAGCAATCATCGCCAGGAAAAGCATCGTGAGCTGGCCGCTTGGCTCACACGGTAATACTTACGGTGGAAACCCAATCGCATGTGCGGCTGCTCTGGCTACAATGGACCTGATCCAAAACGAGTATTTGCAGAACGCACAAGAGGTGGGGGATTATGCCATCGACGCATTGAACGAGATAGCAGCCCGGCACCCCAGCATCGGCGAGGTGCGTGGAAAAGGTTTGATGATCGGGGTTGAGTTCGTCAAGAATAAGGCGAGCAAAGAACCGGCGCATGACCTGCGTGAGCGGATTGTTCAGAGGGCGTTCGAGCGTGGATTAATCAGCCTGGGATGCGGGAAGAGCACGATCAGGATTTCTCCTTCATTAAACATCACCAAGGGTGAGATTGACGATGGGCTGGAGATATTCGAAGAGTCTATTACCCTGGGTGAAAAGGAATTTCAGATCACACATGTTGCCTGATTTTCGCGTTAGACAACGCGATTATCTTTTAGAAATCAGCCGTGCACTTACCCAGGAGCTTGATCTAGACAAGCTCCTGGGGCGTATTCTATACATTTCAGCGGAAATGCTGGCGGGCCAGGCAGGATTGATTGCTTTGCGAGCTGAAAAGGGGGGTTGGAAAGTGACAACCAGCCTGGGCATCCCGACCAGCCTGTCAAGATACCTGGAACCGCTGCTGGCTGAAATCCCCGATAACGAAGATCCTGCACGTTTCGAGCTACCGGAGGTCAACCGCCTGTTGCAAAATTTAGCCAGGACGGTCGGTTTGGGGTTATTTACCGGGGTCGGTTTACCCCTGATTACGCGCGAAAAAGTGATTGGGGTAATCTTTGTGTTCCGGAATTACCCGGGAATATTTTCATCAAATGACCGGGCATTACTGCAGAGTTTTGCTAACCAGGCGGCAATTGCAGTGGATAATGCCCAGCTCTATCAACAAGTGAGCCAGGACAAGCAGCGAATGGATGCATTGATCGACTCCGCTGCGGATGGGATTTTAATCCTTTCACCGGGCCATACCATCACACGCTGCAACCCAGCCTTTGCCCGCATGCTGGGAGAACCAGTAGCCGATATCGTCGGCAAATCCCACGAGGATGTGATCGACCTGCAATGCCACGAGGACATGCTGACGCTTGAACAGGCAGAAGCGGGGGGCTGGCCACTTACCCCGAATGCGACCTTATATGTCGAAGGTGACCTGCAGAGGTTATCCAGGGTGTCTCTGCCGGTGGGAATCACCTATGCCCCCTTAATTTCGGAAGAAGGAAACCTGCTCAATATCATTGCCACGGTGCGCGACATCACACGATTTCGTGAGGCTGAGGAGATCAAGAGCACATTCATATCGGTGATCAGCCACGAGCTGAAGACCCCCGTGGCGCTGATCAAAGGCTACGTGGGTACGCTGCGCAGGGAAGATGCCAATTGGGACCGGGAAACCGTCAAGGACAGCCTGGAGGTTATCGAAGAAGAGGCTGATAGGCTAACCGGCCTGATCGAGAATTTACTGGACGCGTCACGTCTTCAAGCGGGTGGTCTCTCGATCAGCCCGGCGGATGTGGACTTGAAATTGGTTGCTGGCAGGATCGCTACCCGCTTCCAAACCCAATCCTCCATCCACAACATTGTGGTGGATTTCCCCGAGAATTTCCCAATTGTTAATGGAGACGAAACCCGCCTGGAGCAGGTCTTAACTAACCTGGTATCGAATGCGATCAAGTATTCGCCCCAGGGTGGCGAGATCCGCATCAGTGCACAGGTGCGCCCGGTCCAGGTTATCATTTGCATCAGCGACCAGGGACCGGGTGTCGCATCGGAGGACATCCCGCACATATTCGATCGCTTTTACCGGTCATCGATCGCAAAACGGACTACGAAAGGTGCCGGATTAGGTTTATACTTGGCGCGGGCGGTAATTGAAGCTCACGGCGGTCGGATTTGGGTCGACCCACAACCGGGTACGGGTGCACGCATCTGTTTTTCGATACCGCGGGGTTAAGTAAAATCAAACAATCATCTTGTATAGTCACAACGCCCAATACTTAGAGGGTAGGGCGTTTAAGTATAGGAGTTATTCATGCCAAAGACGCGCATTAATTGTCCAAATTGCCGGCAGCCAATCATGGCTGATATTGACCAATTATTCGATGTAGGGCAGGATCCGACGGCAAAACAAAAAATTCTATCGGGAGCATTCAACCTGGCATCCTGCCCCAACTGCGGGTTTAAAGGTATGATCGCCACGCCATTGGTTTACCACGATCCAGGTAAGGAGCTACTGCTCACCTATTTTCCACCCGAACTAAGCCTGCCGATCAATGAACAAGAACGGATCATCGGGCCATTAATTACCCGCGTCACCAACAGCCTACCGCAAGAGAAAAGAAAAGCCTATCTGCTCCAACCTAAAGCGATGTTAACCTTGCAGACGATGGTCGAGCGCGTCCTGGCGGCAGACGGGATCACGAAGGAGATGATCCAGGCTCAGCAGGAACGCATGAACCTGCTGCAGAGATTAGTCACTGCATCAGACGAGAGTATTGCTGAAAGTGCCAGTAAAGATGATGCTTTATTTGACAGCGACTTTTTTAACCTACTCAACCGGTTGATTGAAGCCTCGGCGGTCAATGGAGACCAGGAATCGGCCAAGAAGCTAGGTGAGCTGCAAAAGAAGTTGTTAGGAATGACAACTTTTGGCAAACAGGTGCAAGAGCAGTCCAAGGATGTTGAAGCTGCGATTCAGACAATTCAATCAGCAGGGAAATCCCTGACGCGGGAGAAATTGCTCGAAATGGTGATCAAAGCGCCGAACGATACTCAACTCAGTGTCCTGGTCAGCCTGGGCAGACCAGGAATGGATTACGAGTTTTTCAAGTTGTTAGCCGAAAAAATTGAGCGGGCGCGTGGGGAAGGCAGAGATAGATTAATTAAACTGCGTGACCAGCTACTTGAAATGACCCAGGCGATCGATAAGCAAACGCAAGAGAGGGTGCTCCAATCTAGGAAGAACCTGAATACCATCCTACAGGTCCCTGATATCGCGGAGACGATGGCTCAAAACCTGGCTGTGGTGGACGAATTTTTCGTGCAGGTGTTCAATGAGGAAATGGAAGCAGCCCGAAAAGCAGGAGACCTGGAAAAAATCAGCAAGCTGAAGCAAGTTGAGGAAGTGGTGGATCAAGCGAGCGCGCCTCCGCCCGAGGTGGCTTTGATACAGGAATTCCTGGAGGCAGCGGAATCTGAATCTGAATTAACTAAAAAGCTTGAAGAGCACAAAAAAGAGATCACACCTGAGTTCATGGATATCCTTTCCAACTTATTAGTCAGGACCGAATCAGGCGAGGAGGTTGAGTTGAAAGCGAGGATGAACAAGGTTTTCAGTGCGGCATTGCGGATCACGATGACCGAAAACCTGGGTTAAAAAAACACTTCGGGGCTGGGAACCAGCTTCGAAGTGTTTATTTAAAAGGGTGGATTATCCAATCTCAATCCGTGACCCCGCACAGTAATTAAAAATTGATGGGATGAATTGATGGCTGACAACCGGTCTCGCAGACGGCGAACGAGGGCATCCAAAGCCTGCTCGGAGATGCCAACGGCATCCTCCTGACCCCACACTGCCTGGATCAGCTCAGCCCGTGTTATAACCCGATCGGGATTATCATACAACAGCTCTAGGAGCTGGTATTGGGAGACAGAAAGGGGCGGGTTAAGCTCGACAGCGCCAATCCAGACGCGGCGCGAGCGTTTCTCAAGGCGCAACTGTCGAGGTACCTGTATAAGATCGCCTGGTTTTTCAGGGGCGACTGCGAGTGGTAAGGTTGAATCAGAGCTCATATAGATGAATTGCTGGGCAAATGCGATCTGGATTACGTCCCCATCCTGGAGCATGATCGGTTCCAAGACTTGCTGCCCATTGATGTGGGTGCCGTTTTTACTCCCCAAATCTTCCAATTGAACGCCTTGTGATAAGGTAGTAAACCTGGCGTGATAGCGGGAAACCTGACGATTTTGGATAACCACGGTGCATGCATCATCCCTGCCGACGATGACATCGTCCTTTAAGATCCACCTTTGGCCGTTTAATGGTCCGGCTTGTGCGATGAGTAATGGGAAATCTTCAGTCTCCAGCACCATAGCATTATCCTCGATCCACCTATCTGGAAACCATCTATTTTTCAGGGATAAATAAATATACCACGAATCAATATTGTGAAAAAATCGGCTTTTCCCGATCAGTTAAGTTTACCACTGAAGCATGGCTGGCTTTTACCAAATTGGGTGGAGAGATCAGTATTTCGTAACCCCAGACTCCGGCACCAACCGCAAGGATCGGTTGAAGCATCATATCCGAATCCAAAAATGAGCGGAATCCATCTGGCTGCCAGGAAAATGGTGGGATAGAGCCAATTTTATAACCCGTTACCTGGATCACTTTGTCCGGGCTGGCAAGCTGAATGTTACGAGAACCGACAACTTTCTTGAGGTGACCGGAGATAACCGATTGATCTCCCCCCACCATTACTAGCACCTGTTCCCCGAGATTGGTCTCGAAAATCAACGTTTTTATGGCTTGGTGTTCCTTCAACCCCAGGGCGACCGCCACACTCGATGCACCTTTTGGAGTAGAACTTGGAAAGCTGGTGATTGAATAAGGAATTTCATGTTCATACAGGAATATGTGAGCAGGTAACATAGACCGATTATAACTTTTTTATCTCGATAGCTTAGGCTTTCATGAATAAAAAACATTCTTGGAGCAAGCAAAGGTATAATATCCCCATCCGATACGCCAACGGATGAAAAGAACATGCCGACGCCCTTAAAGACTGGAGAAGTGCTGAGAAGTCGCTATAAAATCCGGAGGATAATTGGGCACGGGGGCATGGGAAGTATATATCTTGCGGATGATCTGCGCCTCGAAGGGCGACAATGTGCGCTTAAAGAAGTAGAGCACGACCGCACATTACCGCAGGAAGTAGTCCAACAAGCCCGGGAACAATTCCTCCGCGAAGCGACGGTTTTAGCGCGCCTAGATCATCCCAATCTACCTAAAGTATCTGATTTCTTCTCCATTGGACCGCGTGACTATCTGGCAATGGATTTCGTGCCGGGTAATGACCTACGAACAATAATGATGGAAGCGCGTCAAAGAGGTGTTTTTCTGCCTGAGGAGCAAGTTCTTTCATGGGCGAACCAGATTGCGGATGCGTTGAGCTACTTGCACAATCAAACGCCACCAATCCTGCACCGAGACATAAAACCAAGTAATCTAAAGGTAACCCCCAGTGGCTTAATCAAATTGGTGGATTTTGGTCTGGTTAAAATCCTGGCGTCAGAAGAAATGACAATAACCATCCTGCAGGGGCGAGGCACTGCGCTGTATACTCCTTTGGAACAATATGGTGGCGATACAGGTCACACTGACCGGCGAAGTGATGTGTATGCTTTTGGAGCCACCCTATATCACTTACTCACCAACCAACCTCCGATTGAAGCGCGGGAGCGGTTTTTACACCCTGAAAATTTAACCCCGCCCAGGCAGGTCAATCCAGAAATCAGCGTTCGTACGGAAAAAGCAATCCTGTGGGCGATGAATTTGCATCCGGATGAACGTCCGCAGGACATCGATGCCTTCCGCCAGGCACTAATCGGGAATGAGATCCCGCCCATTTACCCATCGAAGAAGACTCAACCGCCATCACTACGAATGATCCTTTCGTCCACGCGTGAACGTATCCTGCTCGGTGTGGCGGCAGCACTGATTGTATTCAGCTTGATCATTACCCTGGCTCGATAAACTCAGGCGGGTTTGATATGGCGTAGGTCAAGCCTCTGCCAAATCCAGATCGCTCCAGCACCAACACCTGCTCCGATGATGACCAACAAGATGACACCCCAGGTGCCCATATCAGCCAGCAAGGGCCTACTACCCGGCATATTGATTGCCAGGTAGATATAAGTAAACATTCCTCCAATCAATGGGAGCAATGCGGCTCTCACACCCCAACGTAGTCCGCTTTTATAGTTAATCAACCAATAATTAGCCACGCTGATCAAGGCTGTCACAATGAGGGCGGCAAGCCAATCTCCAAAATCCACACCACCGGTGCTGTTGATGATCACTGGTATGAGTGTAGCTTGTGGGGTCGAAGTTGGGGTGATCGTCGGTGAGGCGGTGGGGGTCAACGTCGCAGTTGTCGTTTGTGTGGGGAAAAATGGTGTGGAAGTACCTGATACTGGGGGGATTTCAAGCGTCACTACATCAGAGTTTACCGCCCCTACACTCGCCGCTCGGATGTTGATTTCTCCTGATTGGTCGATTAATAGATTGCCTTTAGCAATGCCTTGCGAAGTCTGGCTCTCCACAACTTGAGAAGGCACGGAATCACCATCGTGATAGAGGCTGAACTGCACAATGGTCCCGTCTGGTACCTGGTTCCCGTTATGATCCAGGATAACCCCAGTGACAACCGCGATGGGATTTCCAACTGTCATGGCTGTAGGTGTAGGGGCAGGCGTCTGGGTGCCTTCAATGGGTGTTGCTCCTGGTATATCTTGATACAACCGGATCACCTGTCCAGGATCAGGTGAAGTGGCCTCGAGGATTTCATAACCAATGCCAGGGACTGATACCGGTAGATGACCGGAAGGTTGGATCTCATGGAAAAGAATCCTGGCGGCGATTTCAATAAAAGAACTTGAACGACTGAATAAAGCATAATAAGCGGATAATTTCGAAATATCAGTTGCATCCAGCGCATAAGGCTCGCTCAGGGCGAAGACGAGTAAATGCTTGCCCTGGAGGAGGTCCGGGCGGAGGTCGAGGAATTGGCGTAGGGCAAGGGAAACCGGGTTGTCACTCGAAACTGTATCCATGGCGAATACGATCCAATTTGCCGCGCGCAGGTCGTTCTCTATCTGAAGGGTCCCGGTGCCGCTATTCAGCATGTCTGACAAATCTTGAAAGGTGTACGAGACCAGATTGCCAGGGATCACCTGCCCACTGCCGCTATATAACCTGATGACTGCGTTTTTCATTGCATCGACATCCAGAGTGTACTGCTGACGACAGGTGCTGCACTGCTGGTATACCCTCGTATCGCTGACAAATACGATTTTATCGTCCCGGGCAGGCGGCGAGGGGATGGCATTGCTGAGCTCCTCGGGTGATGGGCTGATCAGGCTGGCAGCTTGTTGAGCGATATTGAAAGTCACCTTGTTAGCGGTGCCGATAGAATTCAAGACATCCGGATTTGGAAGCGTGGCGTTTACAGAGAAATTCCCATTATATATTTTATATTTAAGTTTCAGGATGCGTAGCACAGATTGGTCCACGCGTTGGGCGAAGGCAGGGTCTTCACGGTATTTTTGAGCGAAGAAGTTCAACGTACGTATGTAAGAGGAATATACATCAGGGTCACCGCTGGAGAGGAAATTATCCAGGTAGAGCACGTCGTTCCCAGCGAGGAACGCATCGCGAGCAACGAGTGGACCGTTAAAGGTCTGATCGCTGGGGTCATAGAAGCGACGAACGGCGCGGCTGCCCAAGCTATCGCTGATCATTACGCCACCCTCCTGCCGCCAGGTATCAAAAGCAGGGAGGGCAATCAGCTGCGCAAACGCCTGGGGGTCAAAACTCACTGGCCGCGTAGTTGCACGGATGTTGCCCTGGAACCCCTGGTAGCGGATATGAGATACAACGAGGGCATCGGTCATTGATTCAGGATTAGGTGCGTTGCCGGTGACGGCGAAAAATGGTGCCAAGTCGATCTGTTTAAGCTGTTCGAGAGAGGAAAGGACAGTAGCAACTTCTTCTTCTGGCAAACGATCGGAGCCGCCAAATCCAGGGAAATGTTTCGATGCTACCACCATCTTGCCACTGCTACCCAGGTGAACCCCGGCAATATAAGCCTGCCCTAAGGACCCCACCCAAAACGGATCTCCGCCGAATGTTCTGATCCCCAGGTCGCCGCCACTATCTGTCGTTGGCACCTCGAGTACATCCAGGGATGGACCGAGCAACAGGTTGAAACCCAAAGCTGAGAGCTCCTTACCCTGGACGGTACCCACCTCCGCGCTTAATTCAGTGCTCCAGGTTGCACCAAGGGCCATCTGGCTCGGGAGTGGGGTCATGCCGCTGAGGATTTGATCGTATGGATAACCATCCCCTTCCTGGGAAATTCCAATAAAAAGAGGAATATATGCAGGACTATAGGTTTCATTAGTTACCGGGTTGACCTGAGGGGTTTGGGAGGCGCTGTACTCATCCCGTTGGAGCTGATCGGTCAGGCTTTGAGCGATCACCAGTGTCTGGTCTGAGCCGACAAAGTTATCATTGGCAGCTGACAATATGACGCCGCCGACATGATAATTGACGATCAAGTCATAGATTTGAACGCCTGTGGACGAAGCCATGGCAGCCTCGGGACCGGCAAAGGTGACGAGAAAGAGCTGACCGACGCGTTCTTCTGGGGTCAGTTTTTCCAACATTGCCTGAGCCTGTTCATCAGGTGTGAGAGCTTGTGCAGAGGGGGAGGCTTGCCCAAGAGATACCGGCAATAACAAGGTTATGATGAATAACCATAAGAATAGCTTTCGAAAAAACGTGTGCATTCTCTACCTGGTAGAAAATCCTTATTCTATTGCCTGATTATTATTTTCAGCCTGTATTATCCTGTGTAACAGCTCTCGCCGGGC
>JBGOYO010000050.1:0-11411 GCA_041479715.1 Anaerolineae bacterium | reverse complement strand
GCGTCTAATGCGCAAATTGAACCTATTGCAACCGGTCAAACGCAAAAAATGCCGTACAACCAACAGTGACCACCCCTATCCTCGTTATCCTAACCTGGTCAAGGACTTGGTAGTGGCTGCTCCAGAACTGGTGTGGGTCTCGGATATCACATACATTCGCCTGGGAGAAGGGTTCGTGTACTTGGCTATAGTGATGGATGTCTTCACCCGTGCCATTCGTGGCTGGCATCTCTCGAAATCGCTCGACCAGGAGCTGACCTTGGCAGCGCTGAGGATGGGGCTGACGGACCATCTCCCACAGATGCATCACAGTGACCAGGGCATCCAGTATGCGGTTAAAACCTATACGGACTTGTTAATTGAGTATGACATCCAAATTAGCATGGCGGCGGTCGGTAAAGCTGAAGAGAATGGGTATGCCGAACGCTTCATGCGCACCATCAAAGAGGAGGAGGTGGATCTGTCGGACTATCGCAACTTCGCAGACGCACTTGAGCAGATTAGGAATTTCGTCGAGGATGTGTATAATCAAAAGCGTATCCATTCATCGTTGGGTTATCTGACACCGGTTGAGTTCGAGCTCGCTTATCGGCTCGCTCTCACTCAACCTGCTGATGGTACCCCCTAAGAATCCCTAAAAAAGTGTCCAGATTCATGGGTCCACCACACCCATCCCCCTCTATCCCCCCTTCCCTGCCTGTTTAGACTTGAGACATGGATTACACTCGTTCGGAGACATAGGTAACACTTTTTGTACAATAATGGCATATCGGTTTCAAGAAAGGTGATCAGGATGGGGGTGGATGTGACGAGTTAAAACGGAAAACTAACTAACAGGGTGATGCTGAGAGGTAGCTTGTGCAGTTATTTTGATTAGTCAGCGGCAGGTATAGTGGGGGACTTTTTATTGATGATCAGCGTTTCAAGGAAACTGCGGTTCAATAACATCACCGGAGATTCGATCTTGATATCCGCATAGCGCGGGGCGGTGAGCGTGGCATCGTATACGATAATAAAATAACTCGTGCCCTCGGTGATCAACGCCGAGAATTCGAAACGCCCGGACCATTCGAGCATACCAGTGATGTCGTACGTGCGGGTGGAAATCTGCACCGGGTATGGGATCAAACGTTGATAGCCGCTTTTCATAATGCCCTGCAAGCCCATATAGTCGCGTTTGCGCAAACATACTGCAGCGATTTCCGAGCGGACCATATAGAGCTGGGCTGCATAGTTCACCACGTTGGAGGGTTTTTGGATGGGAGCAATGCTGGCTTCATTGACCTCGATATAAGAGGTCGTCATATCGGTTAGCATGCCCACCAGACCACTCTGGATGACTTTGATCTGACCGAATATGTAATGGCTGCTGGTTAATATCTCGGCTGGGATGAGGCGGTTGGGTATCGGCAAGACCATTACATTCCTCCGGGATCAGGTTAACTTTGGGGTTGAGGCCGGTTCAGGTTTCTAGGCAGATTCCTGCGACGAGGTTTACGCTTCGGACCTGTAGTAGGGCTGAGCAGCATGTTTAACCAACTGACGGCATGGGTATCATACTCGCGCTTCCCGCACACATCACATACCCAGGATGGGAAATTCGGCACCGTGATCAGCTCGTCATTCAACCAGGTGAAATAGGTCAGATATTCCAGGTGGAAAACCCCGGTGTGGCATTCCGGGCAGATGTGAACATACTCCGACTGTTCTTCAGCCTTGGGTTCTTCTTCAGGCTTGGTCGTTTCTTCACTCATTTAATGATGCCTTTGCTTCCTGGAGTATTTTAACTCCGGCGCTGGCACCCAAGCGGTTGGCTCCAGCCTTGATCATTGCCATTGCATCCGACAAGCTACGGATCCCACCCGCAGCCTTAACACCCATCTCCGAGCCAATTACGCGGCGCATCAGCTCCACATCCTCAACTGTTGCACCTCCAGTGCCAAATCCAGTGGAGGTCTTGACGAAATCGGCCCCGGCAGACTTGCTAATCAGGCAGGCGATGATCTTTTCTCGGCGGGTGAGCAGCGAATTTTCGAGGATCACCTTCACCAGGGCACCCTGGTTATGGGCTGTGCCCACTACTGCCTGGATCTCATTCATGACCAGGCCATATGCTTCTGATTTCAGCGCCCCAACATTAATGACCATATCGATCTCTGAGGCGCCAGCATTGATGCAGCTCAACGTCTCATACACCTTGAATTCAGGCAGCACCGCACCGAGCGGGAAGCCCACCACCGTGCAGATATTTTCCTTCGCATTGCGTAAAATCCCGCATGCCAGGGGGATGTAGACCGGATTGATGCACACAGTGGCGAAATGATACTCCATCGCTTCCTGGCATAACACCTTGATCTGAGCCCCTGTGGCTTCAGGCTTAAGCAGGGTATGGTCGATCCAGCCAGCTATCTGAGCGCCGACCGGGAAGCTCAATGGGGCCGGGGCCGGCGGAAGCTGGTGCTCGTAATCTTGAGCTAGTGCAATTATCTGGGCTAATTCCATCAGAATGGATCCCATCTAATGGGCTGCATTCACCAATGGTACGTGCGTGATCATTGCCCAATCGGTGGGCGGCCAGTACACTAATACAGCCTTCCCAATAACAGAACCCATGGATATCGTGCCAAACTCGTGTGAATCTTGAGAATTATTTCTATTATCCCCTAATACGAACAACTGTCCCGCAGGTACTCTCCAGGTGCCAGGGTAATTCGTCTTGGTGTTCAGATAAGTTTCATCTAATGGCTGACCATTGACATATACCGTGCCATCTCTGACTTCAACTTCATCCCCAGGCAGCCCTATCACGCGCTTTATATACTCGTCCTGGGGTTCCGTTGGGGGATGGAAAACAATAATATCTCCCCTTTGCGGAGTACCAACGCGATAACTTAACCGGTTCAAGACCACATACTCGCCCGTTGTTAAGGTCGGCTCCATACTGGCACCATCCACCCGGATGCGCGCAGAAATCACATTGACACCAACAAACAATACAATCGAAAGAATCAGCGTTTCGAGCACATCCTTGAAAAAACGTAGAAATCCAGATTTTCGTGGTTGTGGCTCAGCTAATGCCTGATTAACTTCTATTTGATTCGTCTCCAAAATTCCTCCAAGCTGCAAGGATTATAAAACCGGTCACCCTTCCGGACAAGGGAAGGCGGATTAATGGATGGTGAACGTACATTTTATTCGCGGAAAGAGAGCCGTCATTTTCTCCGGGGTCGTAAGACGATCCGAATGGGCGTCCCTAAAAATGGGTGTTCCTGGCGGATACAATTCTCCAAATAGCGCAGATAGGTGAAGTGGGCTAATTTGGGGTCATTCACGTGGAGCAAAAAAACCGGTGGGTCATTCCGCACCTGGGTGCCATAATAGATCTTGAATTCCTGACCTGCATGCGAAGGACTGGCATGACGGTCTTGAGCATCGTGCACGATGCGGTTAATTTTTGAAGTAGGCAAGCGGGTGAGGCGTTCCTCCTGCACCCGCAAGGCGAGCGGAAGCACCTGGTCTACACGCTGACCGGTCTTGGCAGAAATGAACAGCACGGGCACATAATCCATGAAGTTCAATTCCTGTCTGATAGTTTGGGTGAACTCGGTCATCGTGTTGGTATCCTTCTCAATTGCGTCCCACTTGTTCACCAACACGACCGCACTCTTCCACGCGTCCAGAATAAAGCCAGCAATATGGGCGTCCTGGGCAGTCAAACCGGCCGTAGCATCCAACACCAGTAGGACCACGTCTGACCTCTCGATGGCCTGGAGGGCGCGCAACACACTGTATTGCTCCACGCCTGGTGTGATATGACCCCGCCGGCGGATACCGGCAGTATCGATCAGCACCATGGGCACATCTCCATACGTCAGGTGGGTGTCGATGGCATCACGGGTGGTGCCAGCAATCGGGCTGACGATGGCGCGTTCCTCACCTAGCAGCTGGTTTAGCAGGCTAGATTTCCCGGAGTTGGGTTTCCCCACAATGGCGACCTTGACCGAATCATCTTCGGCCTCTTCGCCCTCTTTCTTGAACGTGTCCACCAGAGCATCCAACATATCTCCGGTGCCCGTCCCGTGCAGGGCAGAGATCGGATAGGGTTCGCCCAGACCGAGCTCATAGAATTCCATGGCAGCCAATCGACGGGCTTCATTTTCACATTTATTTACCACCAGTAATACCGGCGGTATGACCTGACCATCCACCTCATGTTGATTCTTGCGCAGGATCTGGGCCACTTCAACATCTGCCGGAGTGACGCCATTTTCGGCATCGGTAATGAACAGGACTGCGTCAGAATCGCGGATAGCTATCTCGGCTTGTGCCCGGATTTGCTCGATAAAATCAGCCGAGCCGATCGATAGAGGTTTTTGCCCACGACCCAGCCCGGTTTGAGTGGGGTCAATCCCCCCGGTATCCACGATATCAAACACCCTGCCCGCCCACTCAGCTTCCATCACCAGGCGGTCGCGGGTAGTGCCCGGAATCTCATCCACGACTGCCAGGCGCTCGCCCGCCAGCCGGTTGAACAAAGTGCTTTTGCCGACGTTGGGTCTTCCAACCAGAGCTACCACAGGTTTGGTCATTGCATATCCTTATGGGATCCTTGTAGGAGACGGGGTTAATTGCGGAGTAGTGGTTCCATTGGGTGTGACCGTCTGGGTGGGGGTAGGCGCGATCGTGATCGTCACTTCCACCGTGGCAGGCAGGATCGAGCTCAATGTCACGCGATCAGGCAGGATGTTGACCTGTGGGGTGAATTGATAGATGCCGACATCAAACCCAGTTAAGTCAACCACCACCCTTACATCAGTTGGTCCAAGGGTGTTCAGCACGGGGACTGGCCCGGAGAGGATAACATTGACAACTACCGGATTTACACTCGCCTCTAACCCGGGTGATAGCCCAATGATTTCCACAGGCAGTGATATAGCCAGGCTTGACTCGACCGTGGCAATGCTCACCTGCACCAGAACTTTCGAATCACCCACGACGCTAATGCCTGCCGGGAGGTTTAGATCTACCAGGGTTTCAAAGTCATCCTCTTTCCCCGTTAAATCGACGGGTTGGGTTTCAATATATCCGGGTAAATTATTGACCAGCTCAGGGTTGGAAGAGAAGACCACTACGCCGATGGGGGTAACAAAAATATTGGTCACCCGGTAGCCCGTAGACACCTGCCCAACGGTAACGGCGCGGACAATCACATAACGATAACCTCCCAGGAGGACGATGGGTTGGGTAATGGTCACCGATTCAGGCGTCAGGGTCAATCCATTTACCTGCCCACCTTCTGCATCCAGCAGAACCGGCACTTCATCCCTGGTAATGGTCTGGTTGGCATTAGTGATATCTAAGGTAATGCGCGCCTGCTTAACCTGAGACACCAGTGACTCTGCCCCGGTGACTTTAACAACAGCAGGGTTGAGGATTGGTGTTTGGGCCTTGTAGCCTACCGGTGGGTTGCCAGTTACCACCAGATCGACCGGAAAGGCCTGGGAAACAATGGAATCAAGGGTCACGGTAACCTGCTCAGGGTTCTGGCTAACCAGCAGGACGAGATGGGGTGTGACCTGCACCTGCACAGGGACGGTGTGCACACCAGGTCCCAGGTTGGACAAGTCAATTTTGGCGGTCACCGTTTGGGGGTCGTTGTTTAACTGCGTCCAGATGGTGCTGGGTGCCCGAAGCACCACGCTGACTGTTGACGGCACATCCCCCATGATCTGTAAATTGGAATTCTGCCCGATGATCTCGATCGGTACCGGCCGGTCGAGGACATGCTCTTCATTGGGATCAGAGGCAATGACGGCCGATACCCACACGATGACCGCAAGGATGAAAGCAGTTAGAAGCGTCCCAAAGTTTTTTGCCAGCCAGCGCAGGATTTTCACTCAATCGGCCTCGCCACCCGGCTTATTCCCACTGGGGTAGATGCTTTTGAACCAATCCGTCAGACCCCGCCGCTGAGCCTCAGGGTTGAAAAATGCCCGTAAAATACTTTCCAAGCGTTCGCCTTCCAGACGCCGGATCATGCGACCATTATGCACGACGGAGATTGTCCCACTCTCTTCCGAGACGACCACCACCACAGCATCGCTGACTTCCGAGATACCCAGGGCGGCACGGTGGCGCAAACCCAGCTGACGGTCGGGGGTATGCGCTAAAACGCCGCTGGCAGACAGGGGCATCACACACGCTGCGGCCACCAGGCGCGAACCTTCCACGATGGCGGCACCATCATGCAAGGGTGTGTTCGGATAAAAGATCTGCAGGATCAATTCAGGCGTTACCTGGGCATCTACGATGACGCCCGTGCGCACATATTCCTCCAGGTTATCCAGACGCTGAAAGATGATCAATGCGCCGTGACGGCGGTCAGAAAGCCGCATTGCTGCATTCACCACTGCCGAGATGGATTTTTGCGTCCCTGGCGAAGCCCTTCCGTTGGAGAAAATGAAACCCGCCCTTCCCAGCCTCTCAAGCGCCCGGCGGATCTCCGGCGCGAAAATAACCGGGATTGCTATTACAAGCGCCGGCAGGGTGGTGCGGACCAGCCACGAAAATGCCGGCAGCACCGACATGCTGCTCAACAGGCTGCCCAAGACCACCAGGACCAGCACGCCGCGCAACAACACCACTGCCTGGGTATCACGCAGCAGGATCAGCAGACCGAAGAAGATCAGCGTGACAATTGCCAGGTCGATGATGCTCAACCAGCTGAGCCGATCAATAATAAAGCTCAGGCTTTCAATCAGATAGTTAAGCAGGTTTTCCACTGGAGCCTTGATTCATTTTCTTTTTATAGCTCATGCTCGAACCCATACCCGCAAAATTTAACCTACTCGCCTGTGCGGGTGAGCTAGACCGGTCGCAGCACTCGATCTTTGCGCAGCTGCTTGAAAAACATAGTTTCCCCTTTTCCCAATGTTTCTTGAGCGGCTTCCTGCCAGGCACGTACTCCTAGCGATTCAACCGTGCACATTTCATACCCAAGTGAGGTCCAGATTTCTTCTTGTGTGGTGAGCTCAGGGGGCAGGAACAACAGGGCAATCTCACATTGCAGATCGCGGGAAGTAGACTCGATCTCGGTTAACACCGCCTGCATGGCATTGGTCAAAGGCTGATTCGGATCGATGTACACGTCATCTGTACGCTCAACCAGGTTTTCAACTTGCCAACCGACGACCCCGACGGGTACGCCATCCATCTTCAGGAATAAGAAGGCTTTTTCACCGAAGGCTGCCATGATATCTTCATCGGTGGGTTTAACCCTGCCATCGCTGAGCCGACTGACCAATGAAGCTATCTCACCGGCATGGCGCGGCCTGGCTTTTTCCACCAATAAGCCGGTTTTGGTGATCGTTACCGGTTTATATGCCCCTGATTCAAAGGTCGGGAAGAGCTCTTTCCAGGCCTTGGTTACCTGCAGCCAGGTGTCTTCGAATGAGCCTTCGTTTTGGATGACCGTGTTGGCGACGGTAACTTTTTCGCTCTGAGGCGGCTGGGAATTGATGCGCTGGTGAGCCACTGCCACACTCAATCCCCGCTTGCTGGTAAGGCGGGATATCTGGGTTGACTTAGGGGCGAAGGTCACCCAGATGGTATCACAGGCCTGGCGCAGCGGTCCCTCCAGAAGCTTGATCGCCTCGACGACGATCACCTTTTGCGACGAACGCCGGATGAGCAGATCCACAGCCTGCCGTACCAGGGGATGGACAATGGATTCGAGCTGGGTGAGTGCCTCGGGGTCCGAAAACACCACCCGCGCCAGCTTGGCCCGGTCGATCTGCCCATCAGGGCTTAGAATCCACTTACCGAAGGTATCCACCACCGTCTTGTAGCCGGGTGCGTCTTTGGCGATGGCGCGATGACCCAGGGCATCGGCATCGATGCCGTAGGCGCCCAGGTGTTCCAACATTTTCCGGACCACGCTTTTACCGGTGGCGATATTGCCGGTTAGACCGATAACGAATTTTCCTGGCCAGGCACTCATCCTGCCTCCCACATGATGTCTTCATTTTAGTCGCGGTAAGGAAGAATGTCAAAGGTTCTTGCAAAAATAATAGGTGGAAGGGCAGTGTGTGGGAAATAATGAGAATGTGGCTAAGCTTTCGATCCAGACTTCACTGACAGGGTGAACAACCCCAGCAACCCGGCATACAATACCATCAGGCACACGGGGATCACCTCCAGTGATATTCGGCCAGCAAGTATCCCGATCGTACTTGGGATGACTGCCGTCCCCAGACCGCTCGCCGCCATTTGCATGCCAATCGTGTTGGCGGCATTATGCGCACCCACGCGTTGGCTGGTCCCGGATATCAGAGCCGGAAAGATGGGAGCAATAGCAAAACCGATCAATGGAATTGATATTAAGCTAGCTGCATTAATTGGATTCCACCACAACAACACCGCCCCCAGCAATGCCGCAACCAGGCCACCCAACACCAGGCGATTGACTCCCACGCGTTTGGCATACAGGCCAGCCAGGATCCGTCCCACGGTGAAGGTTCCCCAGTAGCTGCTGACCATCAACCCGGCCATTGCAGATTGTATACCGCGCGATTCAGTCAACAGAGTGTAAGCCCACGTCCCCATTGATACCTCAGCCCCGACATAAAGGAAAAACAGCAGGGCGCTTAACCACACCTTGGGTTGGACAAGCGTTTTCCTCAGAGGTGTTTTGTAATCGGTCAGACGTTTGGGCTGTTCGGCACCGATGGGAGCTTCTTTTTGATTCCATATTGGCAGGGTCAACGCAAAACAAACCGCCAGGAAGAGCTGAAAGACCCCCACCACCCTGTAGCCCAACCGCCACGAATTCTGGGTAGTTAAAGCGATGGTCATGATAATAGGACCAAGCATCGCGCCGATGCCGTAGCAAGCGTGCAGCCACTGCATCAACCCCACGCTAAAATTCGCGGCGACATAGGTGTTGAGACCGGCATCGATGGCGCCCGCTCCTAAGCCAGCCACCACACCCAGCACGACCATCACCCACCAGGCCGGGGCCAGGGTGTAGCCAATCAGACCCGCCCCGGTCATGGCGCAGCTGATTGCCAGTAACTTGCCAACGCCCATACGTGCGATCAACGGGCCGCTCAAAAAACTGGAGGTCAGGTAGCCTGTTACAGCGGCTGTAATCAGCAGGCCAATCGCATCTATAGGGAGGGAAAAACTCGCCCGGATCGATGGCCAGGCTACTCCCAATAAGCCATCCGGCATTCCCAGGGCGATGAAGGCAACATACGCTAAAAGAATCAGACCGACTTTAGGATATTGCTTAACCTTAACCAATATTCTCAAGTGTAATTTTCCATTTCGTCATTATATTAGACTAAAAGAATAATCATATAGAATGGAGCAGGTCAATCCTTCAACCTGGATATTATATCGGTTGGTTGAATAGCTTGTCAAAATAAACTCCTGCCACTGTCTGATAAACCTGGGAAACATGTGCAGCGCATATAATAATCTCCGCATGGAAGCCTGGTCTTCCAGCCCTTTCAGATTTACCTTTCCGAAATCTGACAGATTAAGAGCTCTGGTCATTATTGGAAGAACGGGAGAGCCATACCAGGGTGCTAACCCCCTTCCTTACCATCGTTAAACAGTAAATGCGATACAATCGCTAAACGCTTCGAGGTTAATCAGTTATCATTCGGGATCATTCAAAGGAGGTACCATGAAGAGATTTATCGAACTACTTATGTTCACCCTCATAGCTGCCTCAGTCCTGCTGGCAGCCTGTTCCAGCCCCAACCCAGCTCCTGCAACCGAGACGCCAACTCAGGTCACCCAGCCCACGCAAGCGGCGCCGGCTACTGCAGCCCCAACCAACACGCCTGCACCGACGGCAACCCGGCTACCGACCAGCACCCCGCTACCGACCGAAGCCAACACACCTACTCAACCACCGGTCGCGACCCTGGCGAACACTCCCACAGCTGTGCCCGCGAGACTATTGGCTCATATCAACGAAAATACAAATTGCCGGGGCGGGCCATCGGCAGATTATCCAGTGATTGTTGTATTCATGAGTGGTTATGATGCTACTATCGTTTCCAGAACCACCCTAGCGGACTATATCGTAGTAGGAGCCCCCAACAACACACTGCAAACCTGCTGGCTGTGGACTCATTACGTCACCGTCAACGGCGATTTATCCAGCTTACCGGTAGCTACTCCACCCCCACCGCTGGTAAATTTCAACATGGACTTCACCCGGGTCGATACCTGCGGCGGTTACATCATGGAATTTAAAGTGGTCAATACCGGTATAAAGCCCTTAGAAGCATACACCATTGTGGTTAAGGATTTGTCCGCTAATTCGCAGGAAACCACATCTAAAATGACTTTTGATTTTATGAATGGGTGTTTCATCAAAAAAGAGATCGGATCGATAGACCCGGGCAACGTGGGTTACACCTATGCCGAAAACTTCAGTAGTGTGCCAACTGGTCACTCGTTTGAAGCCACCATCACGATCTGTTCGCACAACGACATGACAGGCGCTTGTGCCACCCAGGTGGTCAGGTTCACACCATAATGCATCTTGTGGCATAGATACAAAATCGAAACGGAACAGGTTTTCGCCTGTTCCGTTTTTGGATATCGGGGATATGAGGTGAGATCTGTCCACCGACCCTATCAGGATAAGTGGCCCTGTCTGGGTATACTGCCAATCATGTTGATGCGGTCACATTATGTAAACGGTTTGGGGTCTGGCAGGTGAATCGCCGATCCGCCATCATTGCGGACCTGAGCAAACACGGCCAAGATCAGCCGGGCTGATCGCAGCATGAACCAAGGACATACATAGTGAGTATGTTAATAATCGTTTATGAAATGATTAACGTCATGAGAAAAAAAACGGTATATAATTGACGGGCTGTCTGACAAATAGCGTCGAAGATGATTAAGTAGAGAGGAGGTGTAATATACGAGGTCATCAATGGATAATAAAAACCGTCATATTTGGTAAACACTTTAAGATAAGAAAAGATAAATACAAGGAGGATATTCTGAAATGAAACACAATCGCTGGTTTAAAATTTCTACCCTACTGATTGCAGCCAGCATGATATTAGCAGCTTGTGCACCAGCCGCTACGGCGACCACTGCACCAACCCAGGCTGTGGCACCAACCACAGCACCAACTAAGGCTGTTGCCCCAACTACGCCACCAACACAGGCTCCAGCCCCGACAACGGCACCCACCACGGCACCTGCCAAGAACACCATCATCATCGGGACAACGGATAAGATCGCCAGCCTTGACCCAGGTGATGCCTATGCGGTGCATGACTGGGAAATCATTTATAACGTAGATGATGGTTTGCTCAGGTACAAACCTGGCACAACCGACGTTGAACCGGTGCTGGCAACAGCCCTACCAACCATAT